>NZ_JANCPI010000010.1:0-78848 GCF_024295435.1 Streptococcus sp. CF7_Ac1-8
AAGATTAAATATCGAAAAATCTTGTGAAATCTTTCCTTATATTTCCAAAGTGTGATATAATAGTTTCGAATAAAATAAATAAAGGGGTTTTTGTAACATGGCAAAACTTACTGTTAAAGACGTTGACTTGAAAGGTAAAAAAGTCCTCGTTCGTGTTGACTTCAACGTACCATTGAAAGATGGCGTAATCACTAACGACAACCGTATCACAGCAGCTCTTCCAACTATTAAGTACATCATCGAACAAGGTGGACGTGCAATTCTTTTCTCTCACCTTGGACGTGTGAAAGAAGAAGCTGATAAAGCTGGTAAATCACTTGCTCCTGTAGCAGCAGACTTGGCAGCTAAATTGGGCCAAGACGTTGTTTTCCCAGGTGTTACTCGTGGTGCTGAATTGGAAGCAGCTATCAACGCTCTTGAAGATGGACAAGTTCTCTTGGTTGAAAACACTCGTTACGAAGATGTTGACGGCAAGAAAGAATCTAAAAACGATCCTGAACTTGGTAAATATTGGGCATCACTTGGAGATGGTATCTTCGTAAACGATGCATTCGGTACAGCTCACCGTGCACACGCATCTAACGTTGGTATCTCAGCAAACGTTGAAAAAGCAGTTGCTGGTTTCCTTCTTGAAAACGAAATTGCCTACATCCAAGAAGCAGTTGAAACTCCAGAACGTCCATTCGTAGCCATTCTTGGTGGTTCAAAAGTTTCAGACAAGATTGGTGTTATCGAAAACTTGCTTGAAAAAGCTGATAAAGTCCTTATCGGTGGTGGTATGACTTATACATTCTACAAAGCACAAGGTATCGAAATCGGTAACTCACTTGTAGAAGAAGACAAATTGGATGTTGCGAAAGCTCTTCTTGAAAAAGCAAACGGTAAATTGATCTTGCCAGTTGACTCAAAAGAAGCTAACGCATTTGCTGGTTACACTGAAGTGCGTGACACTGAAGGTGAAGCAGTTTCTGAAGGCTTCCTTGGTCTTGACATCGGTCCAAAATCTATCGCTAAATTTGACGAAGCTTTGACTGGTGCCAAAACAGTTGTATGGAACGGACCTATGGGTGTATTTGAAAACCCAGACTTCCAAGCTGGTACAATCGGTGTCATGGACGCTATCGTGAAACAACCAGGCGTTAAATCAATCATCGGTGGTGGTGACTCAGCTGCCGCAGCGATTAACCTTGGCCGTGCAGACAAATTCTCATGGATCTCTACTGGTGGTGGAGCATCAATGGAACTTCTTGAAGGTAAAGTTCTTCCAGGACTTGCAGCCTTGACAGAAAAATAAGATTTTATAAATAAATCAAAGAAGAGAGGGATGAAAGTTCCTCTTTTCTTTTGCTTGAAATAAAAACGCTTCCTCTCAACTATTCCTCATAAAATCAGCCAATTTATGATAAAATGGAAATAGAAGGTTGAGATTATGAGTTATTTTAAAAAATATAAATTCGATAAATCCCAGTTCAAACTTGGTATGCGAACTTTTAAAACAGGTATTGCTGTTTTTCTAGTTCTCTTGATTTTTGGCTTTTTTGGCTGGAAAGGTCTTCAAATCGGTGCTTTGACAGCCGTTTTTAGCTTGAGGGAGAGTTTTGATAAGAGTGTTCATTTTGGGACTTCGCGTATTCTAGGAAATAGTATCGGTGGCCTCTATGCCTTGGTTTTCTTCCTAATAAATAGTTTTTTCCACGAAGCCTTTTGGGTAACCTTAGTTGTTGTTCCAATCTGCACCATGTTAACCATTATGACAAATGTAGCCATGAATAACAAAGCAGGGGTTATTGGTGGTGTAGCAGCTATGTTAATCATTACCTTATCAATTCCGAGTGGGGAAACGATTTTGTACGTGTTTGCGCGTGTATCAGAAACTTTCATGGGAGTTTTTGTCGCAATTCTCGTAAATTACGATATTGATCGTATTCGGCTCATTTTAGAGAAAAAAGAAAAATAATGTTACATTTTATAACATTATCAATTGACGTTTGTCTTTTTTTAGACTATAATAGACAGAAAGAAGGAAATTGTAAATGAAGGAAAAAGAATTTCGCCGAAATATGGCTGTTTTTCCTATCGGCAGTGTTATGAAGTTGACCGACCTATCGGCGCGTCAGATTCGTTATTATGAAGATCAAGAGTTGATTAAGCCTGATCGAAACGAAGGGAACCGTCGCATGTATTCCTTGAATGACATGGATCGTCTGCTTGAAATCAAAGATTATATCTCTGAAGGTTATAATATCGCTGCCATCAAGAAAAAATATGCTGAACGTGAAGCGAAATCCAAGAAAGCGGTGAGTCAGACTGAGGTGCGTCGTGCACTTCATAATGAACTCCTCCAACAGGGTCGCTTTGCTTCAGTACGGTCACCTTTTGGTCGCGGTTAGGCAACCGCAAGTAGTTATACATTAAGGAGAAAACTCATGCCAATCACAGCTGCAGATATTCGTCGTGAAGTCAAGGAAAAAAATGTTACCTTTATTCGTCTCATGTTCTCAGATATTTTGGGAACCATGAAAAACGTCGAAATTCCTGCTACAGATGAACAGTTAGATAAAGTCTTGTCAAATAAGGCTATGTTTGATGGATCTTCTATTGAAGGTTTTGTACGTATCAATGAGTCAGATATGTACTTGTACCCTGACTTGGATACATGGACAGTCTTCCCTTGGGGAGATGAAAATGGAAGTGTTGCAGGTTTGATCTGTGATGTCTATACAACAGAAGGTGAGCCATTTGCAGGTGATCCTCGTGGCAATTTGAAACGTGCTCTTCGTCACATGGAAGAAGTGGGATTCAAGTCCTTCAACCTTGGACCAGAACCAGAATTCTTCCTATTTAAACTTGATGAAAATGGAGACCCAACACTTGAAGTAAATGACAAGGGTGGCTACTTTGATTTGGCGCCTACTGACCTTGCGGACAATACACGTCGTGAGATTGTCAATGTCTTGACCAAAATGGGATTTGAAGTAGAAGCAAGTCACCATGAGGTTGCGGTTGGACAACATGAGATTGACTTTAAGTACGATGAAGTTCTCCGTGCTTGTGATAAGATTCAAATCTTTAAACTCGTTGTTAAAACCATTGCTCGCAAACATGGTCTTTACGCAACCTTTATGGCCAAACCAAAATTTGGTATTGCCGGATCAGGTATGCACTGTAATATGTCCTTGTTTGATGCAGAAGGAAACAATGCCTTCTTTGATCCAAATGATCCAAAAGGAATGCAGTTGTCAGAAACGGCCTACCATTTCCTTGGTGGTTTGATTAAGCATGCCTACAACTATACTGCCATCATGAACCCAACGGTTAACTCATACAAACGTTTGGTTCCAGGTTATGAAGCGCCTGTTTATATTGCTTGGGCTGGTCGTAACCGTTCGCCACTTGTGCGCGTGCCTGCTTCACGTGGTATGGGAACTCGTCTTGAGTTGCGTTCAGTGGATCCAATGGCGAACCCTTACATCGCTATGGCTGTGCTGTTGGAAGTTGGTTTGCATGGTATTGAGAATAAAATCGAAGCACCAGCTCCTATCGAAGAAAATATCTACATCATGACAGCAGAAGAGCGTAAGGAAGCTGGTATTACAGACCTTCCATCAACCCTTCACAACGCTTTGAAAGCTTTGACAGAAGATGAAGTTGTCATAGCGGCTCTCGGAGAACATATCTATACTAGTTTCCTTGAAGCCAAACGAATCGAATGGGCAAGTTATGCAACCTTCGTTTCACAATGGGAAATTGATAATTATTTAGACCTTTACTAATACTAATATAGAAGGAAGATTGTCCGTGAGGATAATCTTTTTTTCTTGTATTTTATATCGAGGTGTGATATATTTTATATAACGAAGTGCGATATATCGAACTGGATAGGAGGTAGCTATAAATGGAATTAACGGATAAGATTCGTCGAGTTTATCTTCCGATGACGGAAACGGGCTTTTATATCTTGTTCTGTCTGCAAAAGGAAGGTCATGGGTACAGTATTACGCAAAAGGTCAAGGAGATGACAGATTTGCAAGTTTCGATTAGTCCTGGAACTATGTATGGAACCTTGTCAAAAATGGAAAAGGATGGTTTGATTTCCTTTGTCCGAGAAGAGGAGAAGCGTAAAATCTATCAGATTACAGACTTGGGAAGAAAAGTCTTAGATATTGAATTGAAACGTATTGAACGGCTCTATAGAAACAGTCTGGAGGAAAGATGATGGAAAAGAAGGTTGTTTATAGAATTGCTACCATTGCGGATTATGATAGAGAGGCTTTATATCTTAGAAAAATGCATGCTGAGGGCTGGAAACTCAAGGAAGTGACCTACTCTAACTTAGTAGTTGCGGTTAAGTATACTTTTGAAAAGTGCCAACCGGAGCAGGTGTCTTATCAGTTGGACTTTTATCCTATGAAAAAATCAGAGAGAGCCTCCTATTTACAATTATTTAAAGACTGTGGATGGGAGCATATTACAGACTTTAATGGTTTTTCCTACTTTAGAAAGCTTCATTCTGGAATTGAGTTGGATGCCGAGTTTGAAATTTATAATGACGCGGCCGGGAAGCTAGCTATGGTCAAACGGATTTTAACGAGGCGGATGCTTCCTATTTTGCTTCTCTTTTTAGCTCTACTACCGGTTTTCTCAAAGTTTGTCACTGGAGGTAGTTCTTTCAGTTGGGAAATGTTTTTGATTGTTATAATAGATGGTGTTTTATTGATAGTTCATTCGATTCAGATGTCTTATATTTTTTGGAGATTGTTTCAAAAGTGGAAAGAATTATCTGATAAATAAAACCATGCATGTTTTCTAATTTGGAGGTGCGATGATGAAAAGCAAACTACAATTTCGGATTTTTACGATTCTTGATGAGGATAAGAAAGAAGAATATTTACATGAGATGCACTTGAAAGGTTGGAGGTATAGAACGAGTCGTTTTGGTTTTTTCTATTTTGACCAATGTCAACCAGACGATGTCATCTACCGTATCTATGATTCTAGATTTCTTAAAAAATATAAGCATGAACTGCAAGATTTTAGAAATAGAGGTTGGGAATTGATAGAAAGAGGTTTTTATTCAATTTTTCGTAAACCGGCTTCTAATATACTTCCAGAGGATCAAGTCTATATGAGTAAGGGGCTCAGATGGGAAGTTATGCGATATAGATTTCGTTCATGTGCAGCTACTTTCTTAGGTGGTTTGGTTGTTTGTATAAGTTTATTTAAAGAAGAACTTTCTATGTCTTTCTTCGTTATTTTTCTTTTATATGCCTTTATGATTTCTTATTTAATTCATGGCTATTTAAGGCTTAAAAGGGCATACCGAGTAGATAAACAGTAAGGTTCTAGGTCTTTAGACTGATTTTTAGCACTCTTGGCAAAAGAGTGCTAATTTTTTGAGTTTTTGTCTTGACATTCTCTTTTAAGGGTGTATAATAGAATCATAAGTTAGCACTTGAGTGTATCGAGTGCTAATCGATCAGACAGAGAGGAGTGATGAGGTGGTTACAGAGCGTCAGCAGGATATTTTAAATCTGATTATTGACATCTTTACCAAAACGCACGAACCTGTCGGATCCAAAGCCTTGCAAGAGTCTATTAACTCTAGCAGTGCAACCATTCGTAATGACATGGCGGCTCTAGAAAAGCAAGGGTTGCTTGAGAAGGCCCATACTTCAAGTGGTCGGATGCCAAGTGTTGCTGGTTTTCAGTACTATGTGAAACACTCACTGGATTTTGACCGACTAGCTGAAAATGAGGTATATGAGATTGTCAAAGCCTTTGATCAGGAATTCTTCAAATTGGAGGATATTCTGCAAGAGGCTGCTAACCTGCTGACAGACTTGAGTGGCTGTACGGTAGTAGCACTGGATGTTGAGCCGAGCAGGCAACGTTTGACAGCCTTTGATATCGTTGTTTTGGGGCAACATACAGCCTTGGCGGTATTCACCCTAGACGAGTCTCGAACGGTTACCAGTCAGTTTCTGATTCCAAGGAACTTTTTGCAGGAGGATTTGCTGAAGCTGAAGAGCATCATTCAGGAACGTTTCCTCGGCCACACCGTTCTAGATATTCACTACAAGATTCGGACGGAGATTCCGCAGATTATCCAGCGTTACTTTACAACAACGGACAATGTTATCGATCTCTTTGAACATATCTTTAAGGAAATGTTCAACGAAAACATTGTGGTGGCGGGCAAAGTCAATCTCTTGAATTTTGCCAATCTGGCAGCTTATCAGTTCTTTGACCAACCGCAAAAGGTGGCTCTGGAGATTCGTGAGGGTCTGCGTGAAGATCAGATGCAAAACGTTCGTGTTGCAGACAGTCAAGAGTCCTGTCTAGCCGACCTAGCGGTGATTAGTAGCAAGTTCCTCATTCCTTATCGGGGAGTTGGAATTCTAGCCATTATCGGTCCAGTTAATCTGGATTATCAGCAATTAATCAACCAAGTCAATGTAGTCAATCGTGTTTTGACCATGAAGTTGACAGATTTTTACCGCTACCTCAGCAGTAATCATTACGAAGTACATTAAGATTGAAATCATTAAAGGAGGCGAAAATGGCCCAAGATATAAAAAATGAAGAAGTAGAAGAAGTTCAAGAAGAGGAAGTTGTGGAAACGGTAGAAGAAACAACTCCTGAGAAGTCTGAATTGGACTTGGCAAATGAACGTGCAGATGAGTTCGAAAATAAATATCTTCGCGCTCATGCAGAAATGCAAAATATCCAACGCCGTGCCAATGAAGAGCGTCAAAATTTGCAACGTTATCGTAGCCAGGACTTGGCAAAAGCGATTCTCCCTTCTTTGGACAACCTTGAGCGTGCACTCGCAGTTGAAGGTTTGACAGATGATGTGAAGAAGGGCTTGGAAATGGTGCAAGAAAGCTTGATTCACGCTTTGAAAGAAGAAGGAATCGAAGAAATCGCAGCTGACGGTGAATTTGACCATAACTATCATATGGCCATCCAAACTCTTCCAGCAGACGATGAACACCCAGCAGATACCATCGCTCAAGTTTTCCAAAAAGGCTACAAACTCCATGACCGCATCCTACGCCCAGCTATGGTAGTGGTGTACAACTAGGCTAGAGAACTTAAAAAACTTGTCCGAAACGACAATAAACTATGAAGAAAGATAAAATATATTTGGCTTTGCAATAGTGAGCGAAGCGAACCAAAGACGATACTCTTCGCCGTGGCGCTATTTGCGCAAACTTTTAGACCTTAGGCTCAAAGTTTAGTCAAAGAGATTGACGAAGTCAAGCTCTGACGGCGCCGCCACTTAAGAAGAGTATCAAAAAGAAAAATAGAATATAAAATTTAAGGAGAAAAACACATGTCTAAAATTATCGGTATTGACTTAGGTACAACAAACTCAGCAGTTGCAGTTCTTGAAGGAACTGAAAGCAAAATCATCGCAAACCCAGAAGGAAACCGTACAACTCCATCTGTAGTCTCATTCAAAAATGGAGAAATCATCGTTGGTGACGCTGCAAAACGTCAAGCAGTTACAAACCCAGATACAGTTATCTCTATCAAATCTAAGATGGGAACTTCTGAAAAAGTTTCTGCAAATGGAAAAGAATACACTCCACAAGAAATCTCAGCTATGATCCTTCAATACTTGAAAGGCTACGCTGAAGACTACCTTGGTGAAAAAGTAACCAAAGCAGTTATCACAGTTCCAGCTTACTTTAACGATGCTCAACGTCAAGCAACAAAAGACGCTGGTAAAATCGCTGGTCTTGAAGTAGAACGTATCGTCAATGAACCAACTGCAGCAGCCCTTGCTTACGGTTTGGACAAGACTGACAAAGAAGAAAAAATCTTGGTATTTGACCTTGGTGGTGGTACATTCGACGTATCTATCCTTGAATTGGGTGACGGTGTCTTCGACGTATTGTCAACTGCAGGGGACAACAAACTTGGTGGTGACGACTTTGACCAAAAAATCATTGACCACTTGGTAGCAGAATTCAAGAAAGAAAACGGCATTGACTTGTCTACTGACAAGATGGCAATGCAACGTTTGAAAGATGCAGCTGAAAAAGCGAAGAAAGACCTTTCTGGTGTAACTTCAACACAAATCAGCTTGCCATTTATCACTGCAGGTGAGGCTGGACCTCTTCACTTGGAAATGACTTTGACTCGTGCCAAATTTGACGACTTGACTCGTGACCTTGTAGAACGTACAAAAGTTCCAGTTCGTCAAGCCCTTTCTGATGCAGGTTTGAGCTTGTCAGAAATCGACGAAGTTATCCTTGTTGGTGGTTCAACTCGTATCCCAGCCGTTGTAGAAGCTGTTAAGGCTGAAACTGGTAAAGAACCAAACAAATCAGTAAACCCTGACGAAGTAGTTGCTATGGGTGCTGCCATCCAAGGTGGTGTCATCACTGGTGATGTCAAAGACGTTGTCCTTCTTGACGTAACACCATTGTCACTTGGTATCGAAACAATGGGTGGTGTCTTCACAAAACTTATCGACCGTAACACAACTATTCCAACATCTAAATCACAAGTCTTCTCAACAGCAGCAGACAACCAACCAGCCGTTGATATCCACGTTCTTCAAGGTGAACGCCCAATGGCGGCAGATAACAAGACTCTTGGACGTTTCCAATTGACAGATATCCCAGCTGCACCTCGTGGAATTCCTCAAATTGAAGTAACATTTGACATCGATAAGAATGGTATCGTGTCTGTTAAAGCTAAAGACCTTGGAACTCAAAAAGAACAAACAATTGTGATCCAATCTAACTCAGGTTTGACTGACGAAGAAATTGACCGCATGATGAAAGATGCAGAAGCTAACGCTGAAGCAGATAAGAAACGTAAAGAAGAAGTTGACCTTCGTAACGAAGTAGACCAAGCTATCTTTGCGACTGAAAAGACTATCAAGGAAACTGAAGGCAAAGGATTCGACGCAGAACGTGACGCTGCCCAAGCTGCTCTTGATGACCTTAAGAAAGCTCAAGAAGACAACAACTTGGACGACATGAAAGCAAAACTTGAAGCATTGAACGAAAAAGCTCAAGGACTTGCTGTGAAACTCTACGAACAAGCCGCAGCAGCCCAACAAGCTCAAGCAGGAGCAGAAGGCGCACAAGCCACAGGAAACGCAGGCGATGACGTCGTAGACGGAGAGTTTACTGAAAAGTAAGATGCAAAGCCCGTTAAAACCTCACAGTGAAAATAGGAAATCTGACGCAGAAACTTTAGTTTCTAGAAAGATTTGTCTTTTTCGCCAAGAGGTTAGGGCGTGCTCGATTTAGCATTACTAGTTTGATTTTTAAAACTCGAACGTCGTAATGATAAGAAGAAATCCAGAGGTTGCAACCCAGCCTCTGTTTTTCGATAAAATAGAGGATGTTACGTATGAAAAAAGTACTTTGTATCATTTATCCTAATTTTTCTCTTTATGAGATAACCACTTTAACGAGTACTTTAGCTCTGTCTTTTGATATCACGATTGATTATGTAACATCTGAGAATTCGATGGTGGTCTCTGAGGATGGTTTGCCCTGTCAACCGACGAAAACATTGAATCAAATCCGTATAGAAGATTATTCTTGTGTGATTTTGCCAGGAATGATAAATATAGGTCCTGCTCTACAAGATGAGAAATTAATCTCGTTTTTGAGAAGTCTTAATGAGCAAGATATCCTAATTGCAGCCATTTCTTCAGCGCCCCTTTTATTGGCGAAAGCAGGCTTGTTGAACGACACGAAATTTACAGGTGGAATTTGGCAAAACTTCTTTGACTATTTTGAATTTCTTCCACGTGAAAATTTCCAACCGAAAGTTCTTGTCCAAGATAAACAAATCATTACGGCTATCGGTTTTGCACATCAAGAGTTTGCAAGAAAAGTGATTTTCGGTTTAGGGTTGGCGGAGAATACGGACAACTATTTTAAAGAACAGAACGAGTATGCTGAAGAGGATTTGATATTTACTCTATCAGATGAAGAGTTTGATCAAGTGAAGCAGAGTATAGAAAACAGCTTCTAAAGATTTACATGAAAATTATAGAAAGGAACAAGGGTGTTCAGAAAATTGAACACGGGTTCCCAAATTTCTTACTCAATATAACAGAAAGGAATTGAACACGACCTAAATTCTCAGAAAAAAGATAAATCTGTCTAGGAGCATCGCTCCAGCGTCAGATTTCCTATTTTTCAGTCGAATTTTACGGTCTTGGTATCTTGTATGAACAATACTGAATTTTATGATCGTCTGGGGGTGTCAAAAAACGCTTCGGCAGACGAGATCAAAAAGGCTTATCGTAAGCTTTCGAAAAAATATCACCCAGATATCAACAAGGAGCCTGGTGCTGAGGAAAAGTACAAGGAAGTTCAGGAAGCCTATGAGACTTTGAGTGACGACCAAAAACGTGCTGCCTATGACCAATACGGTGCTGCTGGAGCCAACGGTGGTTTTGGTGGAGCTGGTGGTTTCGGCGGTTTCGATGGGGCAGGAGGCTTCGGTGGTTTTGAAGATATCTTCTCAAGTTTCTTTGGCGGTGGTGGTGCTTCGCGCAATCCAAATGCCCCTCGTCAAGGGGATGACCTCCAGTATCGTGTGAACTTGACATTTGAAGAAGCTATTTTTGGAGCTGAAAAAGAGGTTAAGTACAACCGTGAAGCAAGCTGTAGTACATGTAACGGTTCTGGTGCTAAGCCAGGAACAAGTCCAGTCACTTGTGGACGCTGTCATGGAGCTGGTGTCATTAACGTTGATACGCAGACTCCGCTTGGTATGATGCGTCGCCAAGTAACCTGTGATGTCTGTCATGGTCGCGGAAAAGAAATCAAAGATCCATGTACAACTTGTCACGGAACAGGTCATGAAAAACAAGCCCATAGTGTACATGTCAAAATCCCTGCTGGTGTGGAAACTGGTCAACAAATTCGCCTAGCAGGCCAAGGTGAAGCTGGCTTTAATGGTGGACCTTATGGTGACTTGTATGTAGTGGTTTCTGTGGAAGCCAGCGACAAGTTTGAACGTGAAGGAACCACTATCTTCTACAATCTCAATCTCAACTTTGTCCAAGCAGCTCTTGGTGATACAGTTGATATCCCAACGGTTCACGGTGATGTTGAATTGGTTATCCCAGAGGGAACTCAGACTGGTAAGAAATTCCGTTTACGTGGTAAGGGAGCTCCGAGCCTTCGTGGCGGTGCAGTTGGTGACCAATACGTTACCGTTAATGTCGTAACACCGACAGGCTTGAACGACCGCCAAAAAGCAGCCTTGAAAGAATTCGCAGCTGCGGGTGATTTAAAAGTCAATCCAAAGAAAAAGGGATTCTTTGACCATATTAAAGATGCCTTTGAAGGAGAATAAAGCAAAAAGATCTGTCGGGCTCTTTTTACTTTATAGATTTTTTAAGATTTTCCTTAAGTAATGACGGACGGTAGCGACCTTCTTCGAAGTTCCATACCTAAACTTTGAGCCTAGGTCTCAAAGTTTCCGGACACCTGAAATCAAGCTGTTTCAGGTGTTTTCATTACGGCGGAAAGTCTTCGATTTAGTTGTGAAATGGTGAGTGAGTTGTCTAAATTGTGATGTATAGTTGATGGGATATAACTTGTTTACGTTTTAAAAAGAGCCGTCGGGCTCTTTTTACTTATCTTCAGTTTCCTGTGTTTCTTTAATCACAGCTAGTCTAGTCTGGATATCCTTTTCCAAGACCTTAAACTTGTAAGTCAGGTCTTCTTGGTATTCCTTGATGAGTTCTTTTTGCTGGTCAATGATTTGTAGGCTGTTTTGGATAATATCCACATCATCCTTGATAGCTTGAACGCGGTCAGTGGTATTCAAGACTTCATCTGTGATGGTTTGGCGATTTTTTGTGACCAGATAACTTCCGGCTGCAGCTCCTGCAAATAGCAGTAGGTTGGATAATTTCATGGCAACTCCTTAGGCATTTTTGATGGTTTCAGCGACTTGAGCAAGTTTGTCAAAGTCTGGTTCGTGGGCGATAAAATCAATCTTGAGGTCATCGTCCGCACTGTAGCGAGGTACGAGGTGAACGTGGGTATGAAAGACTGTTTGCCCGGCGATTTCTTCACAGTTGGCAATGATATTCATACCAGCAGCTTTGGTAGCTTTCATGACTTTTTGAGCTACTTTTGGTACTTGGGCAAAGAGTTGGCTGGCGCTAGTAGCGTCCATTTCCAAGAGATTGCGATAGTGTTCTTTTGGTACGACCAAGGTGTGCCCTGGTGTCACTTGAGAGATATCAAGAAAGGCAAGAACCTGCTCATCTTCGTATACTTTTGAAGCAGGAATTTCCCCTGCGATGATTTTACAAAAAATGCAATCTGACATAAAATCTACCTCTACTGTATTGAATTTTGATATAATATAGCTACATTATACCAGATTTGGAGAAAATATGTTAGAAATTAAAAACCTGACAGGTGGCTATGTCCATGTCCCTGTCTTGAAAGATGTATCCTTTACTGTTGAAAGTGGGCAGCTGGTCGGTCTGATTGGTCTCAATGGTGCTGGTAAATCGACGACAATCAATGAGATTATCGGTCTGTTGACACCTTATAGTGGCTCCATCAATATCAATGGTCTGACCCTGCAAGGAGATGCGACTAACTACCGTAAGCAAATTGGCTACATTCCTGAGACACCTAGTCTGTATGAGGAATTGACTCTCAGAGAGCATATTGAAACAGTGGCTATGGCTTATGGAATAGAGCAGAAAATGGCTTTTGAGCGAGTAGAATCTTTGTTGAAAATGTTCCGTTTGGATCAGAAATTAGACTGGTTTCCTGTTCATTTTTCAAAAGGGATGAAGCAGAAAGTCATGATTATCTGTGCTTTTGTGGTGGATCCGAGTCTTTTTATCGTGGATGAGCCTTTCCTTGGTCTTGATCCGCTAGCTATTGCGGACTTGATTCAGCTTTTGGAAGTGGAAAAGCAAAAAGGCAAGTCCATTCTCATGAGTACCCACGTGCTGGATTCGGCGGAGAAGATGTGTGATGCCTTTGTCATTCTCCACAAGGGAGAGGTTCGTGCCAAGGGAAATCTCTCGCAACTGCGCGAAGCCTTTAACATGCCTGAGGCTAGTTTGAATGATATCTACTTGGCTCTGACCAAAGAGGAGGAGCTATGAAAGACTTGTTTTTAAAGAGAAAGCAGGCTTTTCGTAAGGAGTGTGTCGGTTATCTGCGCTATGTTCTTAATGACCACTTTGTCTTGTTCCTGCTTGTCCTGCTGGGCTTTCTAGCCTACCAGTACAGTCAACTCTTGCAAGATTTTCCTGAAAATCATTGGCCTATTCTTTTATTTGTAGGAATTACCTCTGTTTTACTTTTGCTTTGGGGAGGAATTGCCACCTATATGGAGGCTCCAGACAAGCTCTTTCTCTTAGTTGGAGAAGAGGAAATCAAGCTCCATCTCAAGCGTCAAACTGGCATTTCTCTAGCCTTTTGGCTCTTTGTCCAGACCCTTTTCTTGCTGTTATTTGCGCCCTTATTTTTGGCAATGGGCTATGACTTGCCTGTTTTTCTGATCTATGTGTTTTTATTGGGAGTAGGAAAATATTTCCTCTTTCGTCAAAAGGTCAGCAAATTTTTCACGGAAACTGGGCTGGACTGGGACTATGTTATTTCTCAAGAAAGCAAGCGTAAGCAAGTCTTGCTTCGTTTCTTTGCCCTCTTTACGCAGGTCAAAGGAATTTCAAACAGCGTCAAGCGTCGTGCCTATCTGGACTTTATCCTAAAGGTTGTTCAGAAGGTGCCTGGGAAGATTTGGCAAAATCTCTATCTGCGTTCTTATCTGCGAAATGGAGACCTCTTTGCGCTCAGTCTTCGTCTGCTCTTGCTTTCCATACTGGCGCAGGTCTTTATCGAGCAAGCTTGGATTGCGACAGCAGTGGTGGTTCTCTTTAACTACCTCTTGCTCTTCCAGTTGCTGGCCCTCTATCACGCCTTTGACTACCAGTATTTGACCCAACTCTTTCCACTGGACAAGGGGCAAAAGGAAAAAGGTTTGCAGGCGGTAGTCCGAGGATTGACCAGTTTTGTTTTACTTGTGGAATTAGTTGTTGGGGTGATTACCTTCCAAGAAAAACTAGCCCTTCTAGCCTTGCTGGGAGCTGGTTTGGTTTTACTAGTCTTGTACTTACCTTATCAAGTAAAACGTCAGATGCAGGATTAACATTGTCTATATGACACTAAAAAAGAAGTTGAGTTCCGTTTGTCTCAGCTTCTTTTTAGTTGCTACAGGATAATGGTTGGTCCGTAGAGGCTCAACTTGGTCTTGACTTGGTCAAAGTGGAAGCGGTCATAGGCTCGCCAAGCGGCGCGAGTAGGAGCGTCTGGATCAAGAGCGCTGAGTCCCATGAGAAGACTGGAAGTCTGGTAAAATTTTTCCAGTTCAATCAAGACTCGATTATCCACTGTTTCAGCCTTGGCTAGAAAGCCAAGAATAGAGTTTAATTGCTCCTGAAAGCGGACGTCGTCAGCGGTTGCCTGTTTGCATGCTTGATAGGCTTTGTTTAAGTCAGTTATCAAAGTCTGAGCTCTTTTGATAGGGTCTGTATCTGTCATGAGAATTCCTCCTTTAATCTGGGTGCTAGTCTTGTTTCTAGCAATTGTATTTTGATACTGTCAGTTTATCACTTTTATCTCTTTTTTCAGCCTCAAATCTTTAATTGTCCTTGAAATTTCCTGAATGGTACTGTTAAGATTTTATGATAAAATAGTGGTAAGATTATCATGCTTATTTGAGGAACAAGACACCCTTCAGGAGCGTTAAAGGCCTGTTTAGGATTTGGTGGGCTTGTATCATAGTATTTTTGCTATTCTCTTTTTAGGAAGAAATTAAAACAAGGAGAGTAAGAAGATGAGAATATTTGTTTTAGAAGATGATTTTTCCCAACAGACTAGGATTGAAACGACGATTGAGAAACTTTTGAAAGAACATCATATCATTCCCAGCTCCTTTGAGGTCTTTGGCAAACCAGACCAGCTGCTGTCAGAGGTGCATGAGAAGGGAGCCCATCAGCTATTCTTTTTGGATATTGAGATTCGAAATGAGGAGATGAAGGGTCTAGAGGTGGCTAGAAAGATTCGGGATCGAGACCCCTATGCCCTGATTGTCTTTGTGACGACTCACTCAGAGTTTATGCCCCTGTCCTTTCGCTACCAAGTGTCTGCTCTGGACTACATTGATAAGGCCTTGTCAGCAGAGGAGTTTGAATCTCGTATCGAGACAGCCCTCCTCTATGCCAATAGTCAAGATAGTAAAAGTCTGGCGGAAGATTGTTTTTACTTTAAATCAAAATTTGCCCAATTCCAGTATCCTTTTAAAGAGGTTTATTACCTTGAAACATCGCCCAGAGCCCATCGTGTTATTCTCTATACCAAGACAGATAGGCTGGAATTTACAGCGAGTTTAGAGGAGGTTTTCAAGCAGGAACCCCGTCTCTTGCAGTGCCACCGCTCATTTCTCATCAATCCTGCCAATGTGGTTCGTTTGGATAAGAAAGAAAAACTGCTTTACTTTCCCAATGGTGGAAGCTGTATGATAGCGCGTTATAAGGTCAGGGAAGTGTCTGAGACTATCAATAACTTACACTAAGTGAGGTGATGTAATGGAAATAGTTTGGAAGATAGTATATTCATTTTTGATAGCTGGATTGGAATTGTTTATATTTTTTAAGGTGGATGGAATTGTTCTAACTCTGGAGAGATTTTTTAAAGCTTTTCTTTTTAAGTTACTTTTAGCAGTCGTTTTTGTAACGATTAACTATATAGTAGGAAATACTTACCTATCTTATTTTGTGGTACCCTTGTACGGCATCGGCTTATCTTTCTTATTGTTAAGAGGCCTTCCTAAAAAACTCCTTTTCTTTTATGGTCTCTTTCCAATGATATTGGTGAATCTCTTTTATAGAGGTGTTTCTTATTTTGTGCTTCCGTTTTTAGACCAAGGGCAAATAAATGACAAATACTCATTTATTTGGGTGTTTATAATGATTTTCAATTTCTTCATTTCTCTAGCCTTTTTGAAATGGTTGGACTATGATTTTACTAGTTTGAGAAAGGAGATTCTCGATAAAGCTTTTCAAAAGTCCCTGACTAAGATTAACTGGATAATGGGGGCCTACTTTCTAGTCATGGAAAATCTGTCTTACTTTGAATATGCATACGATATCCAATCAAAGACTGTTCGCCATCTCATCCTAGTCTTTTACTTGCTCTTTTTTATGGGAATTATTAAGAAATTGGATACCTATTTGAAGGACAAACTCCATGAGAGATTGGACCAAGAGCAGGCCTTGCGCTACAGAGATATGGAACGCTATAGTCGGCATATAGAGGAACTTTACAAGGAAGTACGGAGCTTTCGCCATGACTACACCAACCTCTTGACCAGTTTACGTCTGGGCATTGAAGAGGAGGATATGGAGCAGATAAAAGAGGTCTACGATTCGGTCTTAAAGGATTCTAGTGAAAAATTGCAGGACAATAAATATGACCTTGGTCGATTGGTGAATATTCGTGATAAAGCCCTCAAAAGTCTCCTAGCAGGGAAATTTCTAAAAGCCAGAGATAAGAAGATTATCTTTAATGTCGAAGTTCCTGAGGAGATTCAGGTCGAGGGGATGAGCCTGCTTGATTTTCTAACCATTGTGTCTATCCTTTGTGACAATGCCATTGAAGCCAGTGCAGAGGCCAGTCAACCTCATGTTTCAATTGCCTTTTTAAAAAATGGAGCACAGGAGACCTTTATCATTGAAAACTCCATCAAAGAAGAGAGCATCGATATTTCTGAAATCTTCTCCTTTGGAGCCAGTTCTAAAGGGGAGGAGAGAGGAGTTGGTCTCTATACCGTCATGAAAATTGTGGAAAGCCATCCCAATACTAGTCTAAATACCACCTGCCAAAATCAAGTCTTTCGTCAGGTGTTTACTATAATACATACAGAATGATAAAAAATAAGACCGAGAGTTCTTGTTACTCGGTCTGTATGGTTGAATAGTTAATCAAAGTAGTTTTGAGTTACAGTAAATTGCTTGTATGAAATAATTTTCTCTATCATCAACTATCGGGAGGGGGTTCTACTTTTTATTTTTAGTTTTTAATAATCCTATTATAGATAGAGTTATTAAAGTTATGGACATTGAACTGCTAAAAATAAATACTTTTGATTTTAATCCAATAGAAAATAGTAATATTCCATAAAAAATATTGGATATATAATAAATCTTATTTTTCATGATTACTTGCCTCCGAATATAGATTCTTGCTATGTTACAAATGTGACAAGTTTAGTATAGTACTATTTTTAAAAAATTTTAATCCAAATCTTGAATGGTTATTGAAACATCTTGAATTGAACAAAGAACTTTCTCCTTACCAAAATAATGAATATCATTCAGAAACCAAAAATAATATATACTCTAGTTTGTGAGGTATCCTATATGAATAAGAAATCCTTTTTTATCATCTGTTCTACCTTGATCATAGCATCGAATCTTCTCATGATTTCCGTGGTGAACAAGGGAGAAGAAACAGGGAGCAATCTGTTTGTGATTGCTATAGCCTGTGTTATGCTACCAGCCTTTTTATATGCAGTTGAAAACCAACTGACTTCATTGATAAGAGTAGAATCAATACTCCTGATTCAGTTAGCAGTTATATCTCTACTCCGTCTTATCAACAGAATAGAGAGTACGCCTGAAATTCTCAACATTATCATTACCCTCCTGGTTTTGGCAAGTGGGACAGCTGCTATCCTTGTTGCAATCATGAGAATCTATCAGAACAGACGGAAGTAAGGGTGAATAGCTTTCGATTTTAAGTTTTTACATTGTTAAATTTCCTTAGTGCAAGTATGTTTTTCATGCTTGCTTTTTTAAATTTTTTACAATTCAAGATGTTTTGATGACCATTTATGATTTGATTGTTCCAAGGTCAAAATGAGCGCTATACTAGCAGTGTAAAGGTTCTTGCTCAACTAAGATAAAGCACACATTTAGGAGGAAATCTTATGAAGAAAAAAATACTGATCATTTTCGTTCTGTATCTGATTATGTCCATCTTTCTTTATCCGCTTAGGGAGAGTATTTGGTATCAGCTATTTTATACATAGCCTATATGATTGCGGTTATGATCTATGTTGCTTTAACTAAAAAGAAAGGAGCAAAGAAATGAAAACTTTTCTTGCTAAAAAACGGAATATCTTCCTTGCGAGATTGTTCCTAGGGCAGTTGCCCTTGCTTGTCTCTACTTATCTATTTCTATCTCGTCAGTTTTTACACTTTTCCTTGGTTTTCCAATTTCTCTTAGTGGTTATTAACTTGGCTTCTATTTTGGTCACTGTTTACCTGACTAGGGAAATGAGGATAAGAGAGTTTGAAGATGATGATTTGGTTAGTCCTAGAACCAATCAACTCATGTATATCGGCTTGACAGGTTTTATGTCTATTATTTGTTTGTATAGAGGTATCACAGCAGGAGAATCCTATCAACAACTAATTGCCTATATTGGCGCTATTCTCTGCTTGCTTATCATGCTTTTGCTCATTTGGGGCTTGAAGTATTATAAAAAGTAGTTTGTCTTCCTTTTTTGACAGAATTTTTGATTAGAAGCTTCTATTAAATCGTTCGTGAAATAAATGAATGGAGGTATTTAATATGAAATACAGATTATTTCTTGTTATTTTTTTGAGTAGTATGTTGAATATTCTTTTAGGGACATTTTTACAAATCTCTAATGTATCGATTGGGTGGATTGTTCTCTACAGTGGATTGTTTGAAGCAGGAATTTTCCTTCTTGCTAATAAAGGGGTGGCGGTAAAAATCAAGGAAGTAGACATCCAAAACCGCTTTAAATTTATTTTTGGAAAAACGGTATGGTTTCAAATTCTTTTGCTCATCTTTTTAATGGTCAAACTTTATCTTGGTTTAGATGTGAGGTTGATTTTATTCTATGGCCATATTTTCATTGTTTTTAATGCCTTAATATATCTATTGTCTAGTAGTCAGGTTAGCCTTAAAAAGAACAAACTGTCTTCTTAATCTTGCAGTAGTAGAGCCTGGCAAGGGTAGGTCATAGTAGGAGGAGTTATATGAAAAGACACTCTATTCTTTTCAAAACGAGTGCCATTCTTTCTTATTTGTTTTTGTTTTTTGGCTTGTTTTGGACAACCCAATTTTGGAGCAATTATTGGGAGTTCTCGTCTTGGGTAGGAAATCTTATCTGGATTCGAAACATCATCAGCCTTCTCTTTATCGGCTCGATGGTTTGGATTTTGATCGGGTCGGGCCATGCTTATCTCTTTCGCATCCCTAGGAAAAAGTGGTTGAGCTATTCTGTTCTGACGGTGTTAGCCGCTGTTGTACTTATCTGCTTTAACTATCTGACAGCTAAACACGTTCAGGGAACCAATGAAGGGTGGAATTTGTTTATTGCCTATAGTGAGACAAATTTTGCGGAGTTTGGTGTTTACCTAACCTTAATCGTACTAGGACCTCTGATGGAAGAATTGGTATTTAGGGGATTGCTTCAACATGCCTTCTTTAAGAATTCGAGGTGGGGGCTGGATCTTCTCTTTCCGTCATTCTTATTTGCCTTGCCCCACTTTTCTAGCTTGCCAAGTCTCGCAGATATTTTTGTCTATACGGCAGTGGGTTGTCTATATGCATGGCTGACACGTTATACGAAGAGCATCTATCCTTCTTATTCGATTCATATTGTTAATAATATCATCGCAAACTTACCATTTTTGCTCACTTTTCTACACAGGGTTCTGGGGTAAAAAACCAGAAGACTTGCTTTTCAGCCATAGAGGAGGTCATCATGTATAAACACTTATTTTTCCTAGATTCCAAAACCTTAGACTGGCTGACACCTTATATTCTAGTCTTGGCTTCTGACACCATTGCTTTTAATGTTTTTGTGCTAACCTTTGTATCTGTGGTGGTCTTTTATTTCCTAAATCCCATGTTATCTTTAATGGCTATCTTCTTAGGGGCTGGCTATGTGGTCGGATTTTGGTTGCTAAAATGGTTTGTTTTGGAAAGATTAGAGCTCAAGGATGACTTGTAGGGAAGTCTGTTTGATGAGGAGGATAGCTTTATGGCCATTTTCAATAAGTGCCATGCCTTGTTTTTAGGATTTTTAGTATTTGCCATCGTTGGTGCAGCGGGATATTCCGTCAATCAAGGGGATTATTTTCAACACCAGTACACATTCATTATTATAAAGAGTCTCTTGCTTTTCCTTAGTTTTGGCTATGCTAAATGGTTTGATATGATTTCTTTTGGGATTTTAAGCAAGAAACAACTCTTGCTCTTCATTGGAATCTTTCTTCTCACTGTGCTGGTAAGTATTAGCTATCATGCTTTTTTCTCAGTTGTTTCTGGTGCTTCGGCTCAACATCTTGAGGAAGCTAGTAAAGGACTTTCGCTTTCCTTTATTGTAAGTGCCACAGTTTTGGCACCTATCCAGGAGGAATTCATGTTTAGAGGGCTTCTTCAAGGTGCGGTTTTTGACAATTCGTGGATAGGGCTTGTGCTGACATCCTCTCTCTTCTCTTTAATGCATGAACCTTATGATATTCCTTCGTTTTGCTATTATCTTTTCGGGGGCTTGTTGCTGGGCTTTGCTTATAAAAAGAGCCAAAATTTGTGGGTTTCTACTCTAGTCCATATGTTTTACAACAGTTTGCCACTCTTAACTTATATTTAATGAAAATCAAAGAGCAAACTAGGAAACTAGCCGAAGGTTGCTCAAAACAGTGTTTTGAGGTTGTGGATAGAACTGACGAAGTCAGTCACATATATAATTCAAGGCGACGTTGACGTGGTTTGAAGAGGTTTTCGAAGAGTATACAATGGTTTGTTTTGGAAAGACTAGAGTTAAAGGATGACTTGTAGGGAAGTTTGTTTGTTGAGGAGGATAATTTTATGAAGTTTTTTGATAAATTTCATGCCTTTTGTTTTGGATTTTTAGTACTACTAATCGTCATTACAGTTCCTTATACGATTAACCATGGGGATTTTTTTCAAAATGAATCTGAATTGATTATTGTAAGTCTTCTTGTAACCTCGATGAGTGTTACTTATGCTAGAAAGTTTGAAATGATTTCTTTTGGGATGTTAAGCAAGAAAGAACTTTTGCTTTTCATTGAAATCTTTCTTCTAAGTCTGCTTGAGACGCTAGTTTATATTCATTTCTTCGCTGTTTCTTCTGGCGCAGGAGTTCAACACTTGGCGGAAGTCAGCAGAGGAATTTCTCTGTCTTTGATTTTGACTTCCTCAGTTTTTGGTCCCATCCAGGAGGAACTCATTTTCAGAGGACTTCTTCAAGGTGCCGTTTTTGACAATTCTTGGTTAGGGCTTGTGCTAACTTCCTCTCTCTTTTCTTTCATGCATGGACCTTCTAATGTCCCTTCGTTTATTTTTTATCTACTTGGGGGCTTGTTACTGGGCTTTGCTTATAAAAAGAGCCAAAACTTATGGGTTTCTACTCTAGTCCACATGTTTTACAACAGTTGGCCACTTTTATATTATTTATAAAAATTATGAAAAGGTAAGTAGGAGATTGTGCTTACCTTTTTCTTTCTATAATGATACCCAAGCCAATCCAGATGCTTTTCTTTTAGAATCGGGTGTGGAGCGGTTGACGAATAGGGCAAAAACTAGTAGAATAGTAAGGAAACTTTATACGGAGGAAAGAAATGGATTTGGGTGATAATGAGCTAACACTGACTCCCATACCTGGGAAGAGTGGCAAGGCTTATATGGGTAGCTATCCTGATGGGAAGCGCATCTTTGTAAAAATGAACACCTCTCCAATCCTACCTGGTCTAGCTAGAGAACAAATTGCTCCACAATTATTATGGAGTCGCCGTTTGGCAGATGGGCGTGATATGTGTGCTCAAGAATGGTTGACAGGCAAAATATTGACCCCCTATGATATGAATCGTAAACAAATCGTCAATATTTTAACCCGCCTGCATCGCTCACGTCCGTTGATGACACAGTTGAGTCGTTTGGGATATGCCATGGAAACACCTGTAGATTTACTACAGTCTTGGCAAGAAACGGCTCCAGATGCTTTGCGTAAAAATCATTTTATCAGTGAAGTGATGGCTGATTTACGTCAGACTATTCCAGGATTTAGAGAGGATCATGCGACTATTGTCCATGGAGATGTACGACATAGTAATTGGATTGAGACAGACAGTGGCTTGATTTATTTGGTAGATTGGGATTCGGTTCGCTTGACCGACCGCATGTTTGATGTGGCCCATATGCTCTGCCATTATATTCCAGAACATCAGTGGAAGGAATGGTTGACCTACTACGGTTACAAGTACAATCAAACGGTATTAAATAAATTGTATTGGTACGGTCAATTGTCTTATTTGAGCCAGATTTCCAAGTATTATATGAACCAAGATTTAGAAAATGTCAATCGGGAGATTCATGGCCTGCGTCACTTCCGAGACAAGTATGGAAAGAGAAGATGAGAGTTAGAAATCGTAAAGGGGCGACAGAATTACTAGAAGCAAATCCCCAGTATGTGGTCCTCAATCCCTTGGAAGCCAAGGGGAAATGGCGGGACTTGTTTGGCAATGACAATCCCATTCATGTGGAAGTTGGAAGTGGAAAGGGTGCCTTTGTTTCAGGTATGGCCAAGCAAAACCCTGACATCAACTATATCGGGATTGATATTCAAAAGTCTGTTTTGAGTTATGCTTTAGACAAGGTCCTTGAAGTTGGAGTGCCTAATATCAAGCTCTTGTGGGTAGATGGTTCTGACTTGACTGACTACTTTGAAGATGGCGAAATTGATCGCTTGTATCTGAATTTTTCAGATCCATGGCCTAAAAAACGCCATGAAAAGCGTCGTTTGACCTACAAGACTTTCTTGGATACCTTCAAGCGTATCTTACCTGAAAATGGAGAAATTCATTTCAAAACGGATAACCGTGGCTTGTTTGAGTACAGCCTAGTGAGTTTTTCTCAATATGGCATGAAGCTCAATGGTGTTTGGCTCGATTTACATGCCAGTGATTTTGAAGGCAATGTCATGACAGAATACGAGCAGAAATTCTCCAACAAGGGGCAAGTTATCTACCGAGTTGAGGCTCAGTTTTAATCTAAAGGGATTTCAAAAACTGTTTCGCATTCAAAAAGTTAAACGAATCATATATTCTAAGGATTTAGTTCTGTACTGAACAGAATTAGGTCCTTTTAGTTTAATTTTCAAACAGGTAGTTTTTGCTAAGTGTGTATTTGCGGCCGGATAAGTGGTATAATGAAAAGGTTATGAGAAATAGTATAAATCCTCTTGCATTCTATCTTTTCTTTTTCCTTGTGATAGGTAGTTTGATTTTTTCTGATTATCAACAACATAGACAGGTAGAGGTGCAAGCAGAAAAAACTGAAACAACTATTGAAACCAGTGAAGGAGAGGAAAATAAGGTTATCGAAGACAGATTAGCCACGATGACCTTGGAAGAGAAAGTGGGACAATTATTTTGGGTCAGAGTTCCTTCTGATCATCAGATAGAAGATCTCCAATCCTATCATTTGTCTGGTTATATCTTATTTGGCAGAGATTTTGAGGGACGAAGCATAGAGGATATAAAGGCTTTAACAAAGGGTTACCAAGCTGCTGCAAAGATTCCTTTATTGATTGGTTCAGATGAAGAAGGAGGGACAGTGACTCGTATCAGTTCGATTTTAGAAACTCCTTTTCAATCTCCTATGGCACTTTATCAGCAAGGGGGAATGGACGCAGTGCTTTCTGATACGAAGCAAAAGGCGGAACTGCTAAAATCTGTTGGTATCAATGCTGGACTTTTCCCGGTTGCAGATCTTGCAAGGAATCAATCAGCCTTCATTTATAATCGAACGATTGGACAAGATGCCCAAACAACTGCAAGCTATGTTCAACAGGTTGTAGAAGAACTTAAAAAGAGTAAGGTTGGGTCAACCTTGAAACATTTTCCAGGATATGGCGATAATGGAGACAGTCATACCGCTATTATCCAAGACAACCGTTCTCTGGATGAATTAAGACAAGCAGATTTTCTTCCCTTTCAAGCTGGGATAGATGCAGGGGCGGATAGTGTGTTAGTCTCTCACAATATCCTATCTAAAATCGACACAGTGCCGTCATCCATCTCCCCAAAAATCACGGACCTTCTTCGTAAGGAATTGCATTTCAAAGGTGTCATTATGACGGATGATTTTGATATGGCAGGGATAGCCGATTTTGTCAGTCAGGAAGAAGCTGCTTTTCAAGTGATTGTAGCTGGAAATGACCTGATTCTAGGGTCATCCTATCAAACCCAGATCCCTTATCTAGTAAAGAAAATTTCCTCTGGAGAGTTGACAGAAGGACGTATTGATGAATCTGTCAGACGTATTTTAACTTGGAAATACGACTTGGGCTTATTAGAAGAGGCGCAGTAAAAGAAAAGTGTAGTCTTGTAAGTTCAGACAAAAAGCTTCAAGGTCAAATCCTTGCAGGTTAGCTTAATTTGTGTTATACTTGTAACAAGAATATGAAAAGTGAGGCGAGGAAATATCTTCGCCTCTTGCTTATGAGGAGGTGGACGTAATCGCAACAATCATAGAATTAGTCAGAGAAGTTGTAGAACCTGTCATTCAAGAACCTTTCGAACTCGTGGATATCGAGTATGGAAAGATTGGCAGTGACATGATTCTCAGTATTTTTGTAGATAAACCTGAAGGAATTACCTTGAACGACACGGCAGACTTGACAGAAATAATCAGTCCTGTCCTAGATACTATCAAGCCAGATCCCTTCCCAGAACAATATTTCCTAGAAATCACCAGTCCAGGATTGGAACGTCCTTTAAAAACCAAGGATGCCGTTGCTGGAGCGGTTGGGAAATACATCCATGTCGGGCTCTACCAAGCCATCGATAAGCAAAAGGTTTTTGAAGGAATCTTAGTGGCCTTTGAAGAGGACGAGTTGACCATGGAATATATGGACAAGACGCGTAAGAAAACCGTTCAAATTCCATACAGTTTAGTATCAAAAGCACGTTTAGCAGTTAAATTATAGAAAAAGAAAGGATAGCTTTTGAGGATTCAAAAGTGAAGAAAACATGAGTAAAGAAATGCTAGAGGCCTTCCGCATTTTGGAAGAAGACAAGGGAATCAAAAAAGAAGACATCATCGACGCAGTAGTAGAGTCGCTTCGTTCCGCTTATCGCAGACGCTATGGTCAATCTGATAGCGTAGCTATTGATTTCAACGAAAAAACAGGTGACTTTACAGTTTATACTGTCCGTGAAGTTGTTGATGAAGTATTTGATAGCCGTTTGGAAATCAGCTTGAAAGATGCTCTTGCCATTAATTCAGCCTATGAACTTGGTGACAAAATCAAGTTTGAAGAAGCACCTGCTGAGTTTGGTCGTGTAGCAGCTCAATCTGCCAAACAAACCATCATGGAAAAAATGCGCAAGCAAACACGTGCCATTACTTACAATACTTACAAAGAACATGAGCAAGAAATCATGTCTGGTACAGTAGAACGCTTTGACAACCGCTTCATCTATGTCAACCTTGGCAGCATCGAAGCCCAATTGTCAAAACAAGACCAAATTCCTGGTGAAGTTTTTGCTTCCCACGATCGTATCGAAGTTTATGTCTACAAGGTTGAAGACAACCCTCGTGGTGTGAACGTCTTTGTTAGCCGTAGCCATCCAGAAATGATCAAACGTTTGATGGAGCAAGAAATTCCAGAAGTTTATGATGGAACTGTTGAAATCATGAGCGTAGCTCGTGAAGCAGGTGACCGTACTAAGGTTGCCGTTCGCAGCCATAATCCAAACGTGGACGCTATCGGTACAATCGTTGGACGTGGTGGAGCTAACATCAAGAAAATCACTAGCAAGTTCCACCCAGCTCGCTATGACGCTAAGAGTGACCGTATGGTACCAATCGAAGAAAACATCGACGTTATCGAGTGGGTAGCAGACCCAGCTGAATTTATCTACAATGCCATCGCTCCTGCTGAGGTTGACCAAGTTATCTTTGATGAAAACGACAGCAAACGTGCCTTGGTGGTTGTTCCTGATAACAAGCTTTCTCTTGCTATCGGTCGTCGTGGGCAAAACGTTCGCTTGGCAGCTCACTTGACTGGTTACCGTATCGATATCAAGTCTGCTAGCGAATTTGAAGCCATGGAAGAAGCTGGTTCGGTAGATTTGGGATCAGAAAACGATACTATCGAAGAATAAAAGCTGCTAGAGGAGGGAAAGATGAAAACGAGAAAAATCCCTTTGCGCAAGTCTGTTGTGTCCAATGAAGTGATTGATAAGCGTGATTTGCTCCGCATTGTCAAAAATAAGGAAGGACAAGTCTTTATCGATCCGACAGGCAAGGCCAACGGCCGCGGTGCTTATATCAAGCTAGACAATGCAGAAGCCTTAGAGGCGAAAAAGAAGAAGGTCTTTAACCGCAGCTTTAACATGGAAGTTGAAGAAAGCTTTTATGATGAGTTGATCGCTTATGTGGATCACAAAGTGAAAAGAAGAGAGTTAGGACTTGAATAAGCAAAAGATAAGTAATCTCTTGGGACTTGCTCAACGAGCAGGGCGAATCATATCGGGTGAAGAATTGGTCGTCAAGGCCATTCAAGACGGCAAGGCCAAGTTGGTCTTTCTAGCCCATGATGCTGGACCCAATCTGACCAAGAAGATTCAAGATAAAAGTCACTATTATCAAGTAGAAATTGTAACCGTGTTTTCAACACTGGAATTAAGCATAGCAGTCGGGAAATCGAGAAAGGTTTTGGCTGTAACAGATGCTGGATTTACAAAGAAAATGAGGTCTCTTATGGAATAGAAGAGGAGGACATGATTTGTCTAAGAAAAGATTGTACGAAATCGCAAAAGAACTTGGAAAAGAAAGTAAAGAAGTTGTAGCGCGTGCAAAAGAGTTGGGCTTGGATGTGAAAAGCCACTCATCAAGTGTGGAAGAAGCTGTCGCTGCAAAAATCGCTGCCAGCTTTAAGACTGTAGCTGCTCCGAAAGAAGAAGCAAAACCTGCAGCACCAAAAGCAAGTGCAGAAAAGAAAGCCGAAAAATCTGAACCAGCTAAACCAGCTGTAGCCAAGGAAGAGGCAAAAACGGCTGAGCCAGTTGCTCCGAAGACAGAAAAAGTAGCCGCAAAGCCGCAAAGCCGTAATTTCAAGGCTGAACGTGAAGCCCGTGCCAAAGAGCAGGCAGAACGACGCAAGCAAAATAAGGGCAATAACCGTGACCAACAACAAAACGGAAACCGTCAGAAAAATGATGGACGTAATGGTGGAAAACAAGGTCAAGGCAATCGCGACAATCGTCGCTTTAATGACCAAGCTAAGAAACAGCAAGGTCAGCAAAATCGTGGAAATGAGCGTCGTCAACAAGAGGACAAACGTCCAAATCAAGCGGCTCCACGTATTGACTTTAAAGCCCGTGCAGCTGCCCTAAAAGCAGAACAAAATGCAGAGTACGCACGTTCAAGCGAGGAACGTTTCAAACGAACTCAGGCTGCCAAAGAAGCCTTGGCCCAAGCTAACAAACGCAAGGAACCAGAGGAAATCTTTGAAGAAGCTGCTAAGTTAGCTGAACAAGCGCAACAAGTTCAAGCAGTGGTTGAAACAGCTCCTGTGAAAAAAGAAGCTGCAGTGGATACACGTCGTAAGAAGCAAGCCCGACCAGACAAAGAACGTGATGATTATGATCACGAAGAAGATGGTCCTAGAAAACAACAAAAGAATCGAAGTAGTCAAAATCAAGTGAGAAATCAAAGAAATAGTAACTGGAATAACAACAAAAAGAACAAAAAAGGTAATAACAAGAACAACCGTAATCAGGCTCCAAAACCTGTTACGGAGCGTAAATTCCATGAATTGCCAACAGAATTTGAATATACAGATGGTATGACCGTTGCGGAAATCGCAAAACGTATCAAACGTGAACCAGCTGAAATCGTTAAGAAACTATTCATGATGGGTGTCATGGCCACACAAAACCAATCTTTGGATGGAGAAACCATCGAACTCCTCATGGTGGATTATGGTATCGAAGCCAAACAAAAGGTTGAAGTGGATAATGCCGACATCGAACGTTTCTTTGTCGAAGATGGTTATCTCAATGAAGATGAATTGGTAGAGCGTCCACCAGTTGTAACTATCATGGGACACGTTGACCACGGTAAAACAACACTTCTAGATACTCTTCGTAATTCTCGTGTTGCGACAGGTGAAGCGGGTGGTATCACGCAACATATCGGTGCCTACCAAATCGTTGAAAATGGCAAGAAGATTACCTTCCTTGATACACCAGGACATGCGGCCTTTACATCGATGCGTGCGCGTGGTGCATCTGTTACCGATATTACGATCTTGGTCGTAGCGGCAGATGACGGGGTTATGCCTCAGACTATCGAAGCCATTAACCACTCAAAAGCTGCCAACGTTCCAATCATCGTAGCCATTAACAAGATTGATAAACCAGGTGCTAACCCAGAACGCGTTATCGGTGAATTGGCAGAGCATGGAGTTATGTCAACTGCTTGGGGTGGAGATTCTGAATTTGTTGAAATTTCAGCTAAGTTCAACCAAAACATCGAAGAATTGTTGGAAACAGTCCTTCTTGTGGCTGAAATCCAAGAACTCAAGGCAGACCCAACAGTACGTGCAATCGGTACAGTTATCGAAGCGCGTTTGGATAAAGGAAAAGGTGCGGTCGCAACCCTTCTTGTTCAACAAGGTACCTTGAATGTCCAAGATCCAATCGTTGTCGGAAACACCTTCGGTCGTGTCCGTGCTATGACCAATGACCTTGGTCGTCGCGTTAAGGTGGCTGGACCATCAACACCAGTCTCAATCACAGGTTTGAACGAAGCGCCAATGGCGGGTGACCACTTTGCTGTTTACGAAGATGAAAAATCTGCGCGTGCAGCTGGTGAAGAACGTGCCAAACGTGCTCTTATGAAGCAACGTCAAGCTACCCAACGTGTCAGCCTTGAAAACCTCTTTGATACGCTTAAAGCTGGTGAACTCAAGTCTGTTAACGTTATCATCAAAGCCGACGTACAAGGTTCTGTTGAAGCCCTTTCTGCCTCACTTCAGAAGATTGATGTGGAAGGTGTCAAAGTGACCATCGTCCACTCTGCAGTTGGTGCCATCAACGAATCAGACGTGACACTTGCCGAAGCTTCAAATGCCTTTATCGTTGGTTTCAACGTACGCCCTACACCGCAAGCTCGTCAACAAGCTGAAGCTGACGATGTGGAAATCCGTCTCCACAGCATTATCTACAAGGTTATCGAAGAGATGGAAGAAGCCATGAAAGGGATGCTTGATCCTGAATTCGAAGAAAAAGTTATCGGTGAAGCAGTTATTCGTGAAACCTTCAAGGTGTCTAAAGTGGGAACTATCGGTGGATTCATGGTTATCAACGGTAAGGTTACCCGTGACTCTAAAGTCCGTGTTATTCGTGATGGTGTCGTTATCTATGATGGTGAACTTGCAAGCTTGAAACACTACAAAGACGACGTTAAAGAAGTTACAAACGGCCGTGAAGGTGGATTGATGATTGATGGCTACAATGACATCAAGACTGATGATGTGATTGAGGCCTACGTCATGGAAGAAATCAAGAGATAATAGAGAAACGATAGCGCATTTGACTCGTCGTCAACAGCGCCTTGATGAACCCTCAGTTCTATCTAAGGCTTGTTTCCTAGATTCAAATGGCTCTAGTTCCTCTATCTAATAAAAATAGCTAGGTCTGCTGGCCTAGCTTTTGGTTCAAAGTAGAGAAAGGAATATCATGGCAAATCATTTCCGTACGGATCGTGTGGGCATGGAAATCAAGCGTGAAGTCAATGAGATTTTGCAAAAGAAAGTCCGTGATCCGCGTGTCCAAGGTGTGACTATCACAGATGTTCAGATGCTGGGTGATTTGTCTGTTGCCAAGGTTTACTACACCATTTTGAGTAACCTTGCTTCGGATAATCAAAAAGCCCAAATCGGGCTTGAAAAAGCAACTGGTACCATCAAACGTGAACTTGGTCGCAATTTGAAATTGTACAAAATCCCAGATTTGACCTTCGTCAAAGACGAGTCCATCGAGTATGGGAACAAGATTGACGAAATGCTACGCAATCTGGATAAGAACTAAGAAGGAGGGACAACCCTCTTTTTTGGTGCTTGGATTCTTCTAGCTATTAATAGCTGTATTTGTAATTGCAAAAAACAGTTTAAAAAATTTGTAAATACCTTATAGTATGATATGATAATGTTTAATACGAATGATAAATGGAAGTAGAGATGGGCAAACAAGAGTTAGCGATGCAAGTGCTGCGACAAGTGGTGAAATTACCCATGGTCAAAGTTGATCGAGAAAAATTTTTAGTTGACAAGTTTTCTAAAGAGTTAGATCGAAAGGATATTGCTACATTATTGGAAAAAGGTCCGACCTCTTTGTTAACAAAGGAAAGCTTGGATCGAGTTGCTAAGACCTGTATTAAGGACAATGTTCTACGAGCAAGCGGGACTTCGATTTTGGCAGGTTTACCTGGTGGTATTGCCATGGCAATCACTATTCCAACAGATGTAGTTCAGTTTTATGCTTTTTCATTAAAGTTGGCCCAAGAACTAGGCTATATTTATGGATTTGATGATCTTTGGGAATCCCGTGATGAATTGAGCGAGGATGCTCAAAATACCCTCTTGCTTTATCTCGGTGTCATGCTAGGGGTAAATGGAGCAGGGGCTTTACTTCGCTCTGGAGGTGTAACAGTTGCCAAGCATGTGATGAAGACGATTCCGCAGAAAGCTTTGACAAAGACACTTTGGTATCCTATTCTGGAAAAAGTTTTGAAAATTTTTGGAGTCAGCTTGACAAAGGGAGGCTTGGCTAAGGGAATGGGAAAAGTGATTCCTATTTTAGGAGGTGTCCTTTCTGGTGGCTTAACCTTTGCGACTATGAAGCCGATGGGGGAAAGACTGCAAAAGGAATTATCCAAATTAGTTAACTATAATGAAGGGCAGTATCAAATAGATATTGATACTATCCGAAAAGAAGCTGAAATCATCGAAGGTGAGTAATATGGGACTCATAAAAATTCTAGCTAAAACTTACGGAAATTACTTTTTGACCATGCAAGGTGTAAAAGTGATGAAAACGATAAAGAAAGATGACCATGTCGTTGTCGGTCTAGGGAAACTCTTTATTGCAGACAAGTTAATGGATACGGCTCGGTGGCTCATCAAGCCAGAGGATAGAAAATGAAATTTTTTTGGAACTTCTTGCTATTCTTTTTATCAAACCGATTATTGGGATTGTGAAATTCTTGTGGATGATCATCTCTTTTGCAGTCCAATTGCTGTTTTACAAGCTATTATTTAAAATATTGGATTGGCTCTTTAAACTTATTTAGATGGTAATACAAGTCGCAGAGAACTAGCAGGAGCTCTCCTGCTAGTTTTTTAATCTCTTTCCATATGGTATAATATAAGCAGTAAAATCATTTTAGAACATACAATGGAGGTCGTCATGGACAATATCATCGATGTGTCAATTCCTGTTGCAGAAGTGGTGGACAAGCATCCAGAGGTCTTAGAGATTCTAGTGGAGTTGGGTTTTAAACCCCTTGCCAATCCCTTAATGCGCAATACAGTTGGTCGTAAAGTATCGCTTAAGCAGGGTTCTAAGCTTGAAGGAACTCCTATGGACAAGATTGTTCGCACACTGGAAGCAAACGGCTACGAAGTGATTGGGTTAGACTAATGGCAGATGAACGGATTCATATCCTACGGGATATTTTGTTAGAATTGCACAATGGCGCCTCTCCTGAGTCGGTTCAGGAGCGCTTTGATGCGACCTTTACAGGTGTTTCAGCCATCGAGATTTCCCTTATGGAGCACGAGCTGATGAACTCAGACTCAGGTGTCACCTTTGAAGATGTCATGGAACTCTGTGATGTCCATGCTAATCTTTTTAAAAATGCTGTTAAGGGTGTCGAAGTTGCAGATACTGAGCATCCAGGCCACCCAGTTCGTGTCTTCAAGGAAGAAAATCTGGCCCTCCGTGCGGCCTTGATTCGCATTCGGAGATTGTTAGATACCTATGAGTCCATGGAAGATGAAGAAATGCTTGCGGAGATGCGCAAGGGCTTGGTGCGTCAGATGGGACTTGTGGGGCAATTTGACATCCATTACCAACGTAAGGAAGAACTCTTCTTTCCTATCATGGAGCGTTATGGACACGATTCACCTCCCAAAGTTATGTGGGGAGTGGATGACCAGATTAGGGAACTCTTTCAAACAGCTTTAGCGACAGCCAAGTCACTACCAGAAGTGTCGATTAGCACTGTAAAGGAAACTTTTGAAGCCTTTGCGACAGAGTTTGAAAGTATGATTTTCAAGGAAGAGTCCATCCTTCTCATGATTCTCCTTGAGTCCTTCACCCAAGATGACTGGCTTCAGATAGCGGAGGAGAGCGATGCCTATGGCTATGCTATCATCCGTCCGTCTGAGAAATGGGTGCCAGAACGACAGAGTTTTGTTGAGGAAAAGATTGCAGAGGAGCCCGTGCAGCTAAACACTGCTGAAGGTCAAATTCAGCAAGTCATCGATACACCTGAAGGACAGTTTACCATTACCTTTACCCCTAAGGAAAAGGAAGCAGTGCTGGATCGTCATAGTCAACAGGCTTTTGGGAATGGCTATCTTTCAGTCGAGCAGGCCAATCTTATTCTCAATCACCTCCCTATGGAGATTACCTTTGTCAATAAAGACGATATTTTCCAGTATTATAATGACAATGCGCCAGCTGATGAGATGATTTTCAAACGAACACCGTCTCAAGTCGGGCGCAATGTCGAACTCTGCCATCCGCCTAAGTACTTGGACAAGGTCAAAACTATCATGAAGGGGCTTCGTGAGGGTACTAAGGATAAGTATGAAATGTGGTTCAAGTCTGAGTCGCGAGGCAAGTTTGTCCACATCACCTACGCTGCAGTGCACGATGAAAACGGAGAATTCCAAGGAGTGCTGGAGTATGTTCAGGATATTCAACCCTACCGTGAGATTGATACGGACTATTTCCGTGGATTAGAATAAGGAGAAAAAATGAGTTACGAACAAGAATTTATGAAGGAATTTGAAGCTTGGGTTAATACCCAGATTATGATTAACGACATGGCGCACAAGGAAAGCCAAAAAGTATACGAAGAAGACCAAGATGAGCGTGCCAAAGATGCCATGATTCGATACGAAAGTCGCTTGGATGCTTATCAGTTCTTGCTTGGTAAGTTTGAAAACTTCAAAGCAGGCAAGGGATTCCATGATTTGCCAGATGGCTTGTTTGGTGAGCGAAATTATTAAACGAGAAAGATTCTTGATTTTTTACTAAAATCTTGATAGAATATTTATATTAAATCCTTGTCAGAGCAGGGATTTTTTATTGAAAGGATTTTATCATGTCAAAGAAACTCAATCGTAAAAAACAATTACGAAATAGCCTCCGTCGTGCAGGTGCCTTTTCAAGTACTGTGACGAAGGTTGTAGAAGAGACAAAAAAAGTCGTGAAGCGTGCAGAACAGTCAGCGAGCGAAGCTAGTAAGGCTGTCTCTAAAAAAGTTGAACAAGCAGTAGAAGCTACCAAAGAGCAAGCTCAAAAAGTAGCCAATTCTGTAGAAGATTTTGCAGCAAACTTGGGTGGACTTCCACTTGACCGTGCCAAAACTTTCTATGATGAAGGAATCAAGTCTGCGTCAGATTTCAAAAATTGGACTGAAAAAGAACTCCTTGCTTTGAAAGGAATCGGCCCAGCTACTATTAAGAAATTGAAAGAAAACGGCATTAAGTTCAAGTAATCTTTCTTGTCCCTTGCATTTCCGAAAAAATCTTGCTACAATAAAGCCATCAGAGGTGTTTTGAATCCCACATTTTACAGAAAGTGGCGGTGCTGAGAAGTCCACAAATGTGTCAAAACTGGTTGCTGATGGATGAAAAATGAAATATTACTGTCTTTTTATTTTAAAGATAAGAGTTGCGGGCGTTGCCCGAAATTGGGTGGTACCGCGGATAAACACATTCGTCCCTGTCATGTAGATGGCAGGGCTTTTCTTTTGTATCTTGGTCAAAGGAGGTTGTTATGAAGCAATCTTTTAACACAAGTAAACTATATTATGGTTTTCCTATTTTCATTTTGGGGTATCAGGACCAGAATTTTGGACACAATATAACGACTTGCAGCTCCTCTTATAGTCTGGGAGATTGGCTAGTTATCGGTGTTGGTTCTGAGGAAAATGCGGCTGATCAGATTAAGTATTATCAACAGTTCACCGTAAATATTCCTGATGAAACTTCTATGCTTGCGATGGAGCAGGCCGGCTTTATCAGTCGTCGAGAGAAACTGAAACACCTGGGACTAGACTACGAGATTTCTGAACAAACTCATGCTCCGATTTTGGAATCTTGTCCGGTCGTTTTGGATTGCCAAGTGGATCGGATTATCGAAGAAGATGGAATTTGCCACATCTTTGCTAAGATTCTTGACCGACTGGCTAATCCTGAACTCTTGGATGATAAGGGACATTTTAAAAATGACTGTTTTTCACCGACTTACTTTATGGGGGACGGTCACCAGCGCGTTTATCGCTATTTAGATAACCGTGTTGACCCTATGGGGAGCTTTATCAAGAAAGCGAGGAAGAAGGATGTCAAGAGCTGAATTACCAGAACGAATAGAGACGGAACGGCTAGTGTTACGAGTCCGTACAGTGGCGGACGCCGAAGATATCCATGCCTACGCTAGTTTGCCAGAGGTCGCTTATCCAGCAGGCTTTCCTCCAGTCAAGACCTTGGAAGATGAGATTTATTATCTGGAGCAAATCCTTCCCGATCGCAATCAAAAGGAAAATCTCCCAGCTGGCTATGGGATTGTCGTCAAAGGAACCGATAAAGTCATTGGTTCTGTTGACTTCAATCACCGCCATGCGGACGATGTGCTAGAAATTGGCTATACCTTGCACCCAGACTACTGGGGTCGAGGCTATGTACCAGAAGCAGCGCTTGCCTTGATTGACTTAGCCTTTAAAGATTTGGGTCTTCACAAGATTGAATTGACTTGTTTTGGATACAATGTCCAAAGTCAACGAGTCGCAGAAAAACTTGGATTTACCCTTGAAGCTCGCATAAGAGACCGCAAAGATACTCGAGGCAACCGCTGTGACAGCTTGATATATGGCTTGCTGAAGAGTGAGTGGGAGGTGAATTGATGCATCTTTTCATTATCGGTGCTCCAGCTTCAGGAAAAATGACGATTGGTCAAGAACTGTCTCGATTGACGGATGCTACCCTCTTTTATAACCATCAAGCCATCGATTTTGCACTAGAAATCTATCAGGACTACACAGAGGAAATGTGGGAGTTTGTTCGAGGGATTACCTTTTCTTTCCTTGGAGCTAGCGCAAGAAATCAGCGATCAGTAATTTTAACAGATGTAATTGATTTTTCAAATCAGTACCAGCTGATGTATTTAAAGCAAATTCAGGATTTATTGGATAACTTTCATCAAGAGATTCTGTTTGTTGAGTTGGAAACAAGTCTTGAAGAGCGTTTACGTCGAAATCGAACGGAGAATCGATTAAATCACAAACCCTTAAAACGACATATTGAGGTATCTGAAAGAGAAATTTTAGAGACCGCTGAAACACTTCAATTAAATTCTCAACATCAACCGAATGAGTTGCACCACTACTTTAAAATAAATAATACGAATTTGTCAGCAGAAGAAGCTGCTAAGCAAATTCAAAATAAAATGAACAAAATAGAGAAAGGACACACACATGTCTAAAGAACTTTCACCTAAATACAATCCAGCCGAGGTTGAGGCTGGTCGTTACCAAAAATGGCTTGATGCTGATGTTTTCAAGCCTTCAGGAGATCAAAAGGCTAAGCCTTATTCAATCGTCATTCCACCACCAAACGTAACTGGGAAACTTCACCTTGGTCACGCTTGGGATACGACTTTGCAGGATATTATCATCCGTCAAAAACGCATGCAAGGTTTTGATACGCTTTGGCTTCCAGGTATGGACCACGCTGGTATTGCCACTCAGGCTAAGGTTGAGGAGCGCTTGCGTGGCGAGGGGATTAGCCGTTATGACCTCGGCCGTGAGAAATTCCTCGATAAGGTCTGGGAATGGAAAGATGAATATGCCACTACCATCAAGGAACAATGGGGCAAGATGGGGCTCTCTGTAGACTACTCTCGTGAGCGTTTCACTCTTGACGAAGGTTTGTCAAAAGCCGTTCGTAAGGTTTTTGTGGACCTTTACAAGAAAGGTTGGATCTACCGTGGTGAATTTATTATCAACTGGGACCCAGCAGCTCGCACAGCCCTTTCTGATATCGAGGTTATCCACAAGGATGTCGAAGGTGCCTTCTACCACATGAACTACATGCTGGAAGACGGTTCACGCGCCCTTGAAGTGGCAACAACTCGTCCTGAGACTATGTTTGGGGACGTTGCCGTTGCGGTCAATCCAGAAGACCCACGCTACAAGGACTTGATTGGTCAAAACGTCATCCTTCCAATCGCTAACAAACTCATCCCAATCGTTGGAGACGAACACGCAGATCCTGAATTTGGTACTGGTGTCGTGAAAATCACGCCTGCCCACGATCCAAACGACTTCTTGGTTGGTCAACGTCACAACTTGCCACAAGTCAACGTCATGAACGACGACGGAACCATGAATGAGCTTGCCTTCGAATTCGCCGGCATGGATCGTTTTGAAGCCCGTAAAGCAGTCGTTGCTAAGTTGGAAGAAATCGGTGCCCTCGTCAAAATCGAAAAACGTGTCCACAGTGTTGGTCACTCTGAGCGTACAGGTGTAGTGGTTGAGCCACGCTTGTCTACTCAATGGTTCGTCAAGATGGACCAATTGGCTAAGAACGCCATTGCCAACCAAGACACAGACGACAAGGTAGAATTCTACCCACCTCGTTTCAATGATACCTTCCTCCAATGGATGGAAAATGTCCACGACTGGGTCATCTCTCGTCAGCTATGGTGGGGTCACCAAATCCCTGCTTGGTACAATGCCGAGGGTGAAATGTACGTTGGCGAAGAAGCTCCAGAAGGCGACGGTTGGACTCAGGACGAAGACGTCTTGGATACTTGGTTCAGTTCTGCCCTTTGGCCATTCTCTACCATGGGCTGGCCGGATGTCGACTCAGAAGACTTCAAACGTTATTATCCAACATCAACTTTGGTGACTGGTTATGATATTATCCCGTTCTGGGTATCTCGAATGATTTTCCAAGGTTTGGAATTTACTGGCAAATCGCCATTCAAAAATGCATTGATTCATGGTCTGATTCGTGACGAGGAAGGCCGTAAAATGTCTAAATCTCTCGGTAACGGGATTGACCCGATGGATGTTATTGATAAGTACGGAACAGATAGCCTGCGTTGGTTCCTTTCAAACGGTTCTGCACCAGGTCAAGACGTGCGCTTCTCTTACGAGAAAATGGATGCTTCATGGAACTTCATTAACAAGATCTGGAACATCTCTCGCTACATCCTCATGAACAATGAAGGCTTGACCCTTGAGCAAGCAACTGCCAATGTGGAAAAAGTTGTCAACAAGGAAGCTGGTAATGTCACAGACCGCTGGATTCTCCACAACCTTAATGAAACCATCGGCAAAGTCACTGAAAACTTTGACAAGTTTGAGTTTGGTGTCGCTGGACACATCCTCTACAACTTCATTTGGGATGAATTTGCGGACTGGTACGTTGAGTTGACTAAGGAAGTCCTTTATAGCGACAACGAAGAAGAGAAAGTTATCACACGCTCTGTTCTCCTTTACACTTTGGACAAGATCCTTCGTCTCCTTCACCCAATTATGCCATTCGTGACAGAGGAAATCTTTGGACAAATCTCAGAAGGCTCTATCGTTACAGCAGAATACCCAACTGTCAATCCAGCCTTTGAAGATCTTGCCGCTCACACAGGAGTAGAAAGCCTCAAAGACTTGATCCGTGCTGTTCGTAATGCGCGTGCGGAAGTAAACGTAGCTCCAAGCAAACCTATCACAATCCTTGTTAAGACAAGCGATAGCGACTTGGAAACCTTCTTTAACAGCAATGTCAACTACATCAAACGCTTCACAAATCCAGAACACTTGGAAATCGCATCAAACATCCCTGCACCTGAACTCGCAATGTCAAGCGTCATCACAGGAGCAGAAATCTACTTGCCACTGGCAGACCTCTTCAATGTCGAAGAAGAACTAGCTCGCCTCGACAAGGAACTGGCTAAATGGCAAAAAGAACTGGATATGGTTGGTAAGAAACTCTCTAACGAACGTTTCGTAGCCAATGCCAAACCAGAAGTCGTCCAAAAAGAACGCGACAAACAAGCCGACTACCAAGCCAAATACGACGCGACCGTAGCACGTATTGATGAGATGAAGAAACTGGTTAAATAAACATAGAAACACGGTGATGAGCCGTGTTTTTTGGTATAATGAAATTGAAAATTGATAAGAAGGAAAAGTAATTTTGAGAAAAACACTTCAAGATTTAATTAATAATTCTATTGTTTTGAAATATAAGTTACCTTTTAATTTCACAAACGGTAAGGGAAGTTCAATTTCTATAAATAAAAGCAATTTAACAAGTAAAGGGAAAAATGAGTACTGCTTTGAAGGTAATGATAATGATATTTCAAAAATTATTTATAATGGAATAATTGAATTTGCTGAAAATGAATCTGAGATTGACTATAGTAAATTAGATAGAGAACAAACAAAGGCAATTAAACTTAAACTGAGGTATGATAAAGAGGATGAATCTTCAACCAAACTTCAATATGGATTTTATGGTGAAGTACTTTTAGATTTATTTTTAAGAAATTATTTCCATACGGATGTTTTAATTGCTAGAGGTTATTTTTATTCTCCTCTTGAAAAAGCTGAAGCAAAAGGATTTGATGCGTTTCATTTAGTGGATAATAATGGAATCTTGGAACTTTGGTTTGGTGAAGCTAAGTTCCATAAAAAATTTTCCTCAGGGATTAAATCTGTTATTTCTAAAATGAATAGCTCACTTTCAGATAGTTATTTAAATGATCACTTATACGCAATTATTAAAGAAAAAAAGAATATTTCTAAGTCGCATACTACTTTAGATACTATAATAGAAAGTTGGGAAGACAATCCTGAAATTATTCTTATAGACGAATTAACAGCTAACCATATCGAATTAATATATCCTATTTTTATAGCATATCAGAAACAAGGTACTTTTAGTTATGAAAAGTCAATTGATTCTTGTGTGAAGAAAATTAATGATGAGCTGTCTAAATCCACAGTTATGCCGGCTGTAAAAATTAATCTAAGTATTTTTGTAATGCTATTACCTGTTGATGATTCTAATAAATTAAAGGAAGAAGTGATTGAATGGATAGAAACGAAAGAACCGCTTATCTAATCAAAGAATTAAATTTATATAAGCGATACCCTGAAAGAAGAGGTACCTTTATCAAGACAACTTGTGACTATTACGACGCTGTAAAAAAAGACGAACTTACAAGTAGTGATTTAAATTTCTTGCGTTATATAGCAAATGAAGCTGGAGTACCACAATACTTTGAGCTACTTGAAAGAAAATATCAAGAAGGTAATGAAATAAATCCAGAGGATATGAATTTATTATCCATGAGTTCATTTTTAAATGAAGCGAATTTAATCGTAAATGATTATATGCTACATAAATATCAAAAAGAAGTTTTAGAATTATTCGAAATTAATTTAGTTAATAGATATGTTCTCTCTGCTCCAACTTCTTTTGGTAAAACTTTTATTGTTTATACTATTATAAAGAAAATGGATTATTCTAATATACTATTAGTTTTTCCTACGATTAGTCTGTTATCTGAAAATTATTTAAAGTTACAAAATGATGAATTTTTTTCTTCGTATAAAATACATACTCTAAGTGAAATAAACGAGGACGAACTTGGAGAAAAAAATATTTTTATATATACTCCTGAAAGATATCTCTCGTTTTTAGATAATAATACTAGTTATTTTGATTTTACTTTTGTGGATGAAATATATAAAATAGACAACGACTTTATTTTAGATAATGACACTCCAGAAGAAAATGAACGAGATATTGCTTATAGACTTGCTTTAGAATTTGCTTGCCAAAATAGTAAAGATATTTTACTCGCTGGACCTTATATTCAATTTCAGGAACCAGATGCAGAAAGAAATTCATTCAATAATTTTGTTAGAGTTAATAAATTTACAATTCTTGAATATAATGATGTTGAGATTGTATCTAAGAACATTACACATATTGATAGAAATAAGTTTGAACTTGGAAATATTAAATATAAATTAAATGTAGGTACTTCGTCCTTACAAGATAAAGTAGTACAAACTATTGTAAAGATAGAAGGTAATACTCTAATTTATTGTGGAAGCAAGCCAGATGTAGAGAGATTTGCTAATCATATGTTGAAAAATGAAGAATATCTTTCGCTTTTGTCAGAAAAAGAGTCCAAAGAAGATAATGAACTGTTTTCTATTTTTTTAAAACATATAGAAGAGAAATTTGGATCAGATTGGATTTTATATAAAGCACTTGAAAAGAGAATTGGGCTCCATCATGCAGGAATACCAAAATATCTTCAGAATGAAATAATTAATTTGTTTAATAGTGGGCAACTATTGTGTCTTTTTTCGACAACAACAATTACTGAAGGAGTCAATACAACTGCAAAGAATTTGATTGTTACTGCAGTAAAAAAAGGAAGGAAGCCATTAAAACAGTTTGATGCCAAAAACATTGCTGGGAGATCTGGTCGATTTAATGTCCATTATAGTGGTAATGTTATTGATTTAACAAAAGAATTTGAAACTATCATTAATTCGCAACAAGATGAAATTGAACATAAAAATTATGATAATTACCACAATAAAACTGACATTGATTTAGAAGTGACTCTGGATGAATTTTTGACAGATGATGATAAAAGGTTTAAAGATGAAATTAATAAGGCAAAACAAGACTCAGGACTACCAGATTTTATTTTTCAATCATATAGAATTATAGGCCCTTTGGAAAAAATCTTGATTTATAATCGAATAAAAGTAATGTCCGAGGTTGAATTTCGTAAAATTGATCGATTAAAGCAAGTATTAAGTCTAAGCAACGGTACAAAAATTCATTGGGAAGGTTTTCAAACAGTAGTTGATATTTGTCGCCAATTTATTTTTAATTCCGAGTTGAAACAGATAATAGAAGCTAAAGTAGGTAATAAAAATCATTCTTTAATTGTAGTACAACTGTCAGGATTTTTAGAAAAAGGCTTTTTAGGAACTGTTGATTATTACGTTAAACAGCAGAATTACAGTAAAGATAAAGCAATTAGTCAAACTTCTAAATTAATCTATACAATATTTAAATATCATCTTGTAAAGTATTTAGGTGTATTTGATTTGCTATATAGATTCCATTATTCAAAGGTTTACAGAAGAAACTTTGATGATGTTACTGGGATTAAAATTCTTCTGCAAAAGCTAGAGTATAATGCTCTGACTGATATTGGGCGCCAATTGAGTGATTATGGAGTTCCTTTTGAATTAGTAAAATATTATGATGGAAGTGTAACTACTAAAAATTTTGATTTATATGAAAGTTATGTAGATAGAAGAATACAAAGATTACTTGAATAAAAGATAAGACTGGGCAAAAACTCAATTTCAGGAGAAAATGAAGCAAATCTTCCCACAATAAAACGCATAGTATCAAGGTTTTTCAATACCTGATATTATGCGTTTTTGATTTTAGAGACTTTTTTTGCCCAGCATCATCTTAGTAATTATATTTAGATAATCGTAAATAAAATATCAGTAGGAGTAGTCCATTCTACTCTGATTCTTGTCCCAACGGTTACGTTCATTTGATTGAACCAGTTGTTAAAGGCTTTCAAGTTACCTTTACCAGAAAGATTTTTAGCATAGGGATCTCCTGCTTGAGAATTCCCTGATACTTTTACTACTCCATCGAAGTAGCCATCTGTCGACTTAGCATTAAATATATTCTGCCCTAAAATATCTATTCCTTGAGTGTGATTGGAATTATAAATTCTAAATTGATGAGCTACTGAACTTGGAATTGGGATATAACATTCTCCTGTTATCTGAGGACGAGAATTTGTATTCCTGTATGTGCCCCAGTCAATATTAGTTTTTTTAAGTTCTACTATGAATTGATCTCCTTGTTTTGGCATTATGCACCTCCTTAAGTTTATATGTTCATTATATCATATATGTTTGGAAAATGTTTATATTTCAGTATTAATTTAAAAATGATATACTAGTATAGTTAAACAAATTTCTTAGAAAGCAGGTTACTACATGACAAATTCTGTAAGTTCGAACCGACCTGAGAAGTACAACATTGCAGCTTTCTTCTCAGGTGTTGGGGGAATTGAGTTGGGATTTGAACAGACCAACGAGTTCAGAGTGGTGTATGCCAATGAGTTTGATAAGTATGCGCGTCAGACTTATCAGTTAAACCATCCAGATACTTATTTGGATGGTCGTGATATTCACGCTGTTCAACCAGAGGATATTCCAGCTGAGCGCGTGGATGTGATTATGGGAGGTTTCCCCTGTCAGGCCTTTAGTATTGCGGGTTATCGTAAGGGCTTTGATGACGATCGTGGCGATCTTTTCTTCGAATTGCTTCGGATGATTGAGGGATGCAAACCTCGCGCTATTTTTATCGAAAACGTTAAGAACATGGTCGGTCATGACCATGGTAATACCTTTAAGGTTATTCGTGAAGCCTTGACCGAGAACAACTACTTTATCAAGTGGAAGGTTCTCAACGGTAAAGACTACGGAAATATCCCACAAAACCGTGAGCGGATCTACATTGTTGGTTTTGATACCCAAGAAGCTTATGATTTGTTCGAGTTCCCAGAGGAAATCAAGCTGACTACGAGTCTTCAGGATGTGATTAACTTTGGTGATAAGCTAGATGAGGTCTATTACTACCGTGAAGGCAAGCAAAACTTCTACGATCAGTTGAAGTTTGAAGTGACCAGTCAAGACACGGTTTACCAGTGGCGCCGTCAATACGTTCGAGAAAACAAGAACGGTGTTGTACCTACTTTGACAGCCAATATGGGAACAGGTGGACACAATGTTCCATTGATTCTGACAAATAGTGGCGAGATTCGTAAGCTAACACCGAAAGAAACTTTTAATGTTCAAGGCTATCCTAAATCCTTTAAAATCCCAGAAGGGGTTTCTAACGGTCAGCTATACAAACAAGCTGGGAATAGCGTGGTCGTTCCTGTGATTAAACGCATCGCGGAAAATGTTGCTAAGGCCTTGAATGAAAGCCAAGGGCAATCTCAACTTGCACGCTCAGGAAAAATTGCCATTATCTACACCAAGATGAGTGGACAATTTGAAGGGCAATCCTATGTCAAGGACTTTGTAGATAGCTATGACCAAGCTCTTGAAAAAATCAAATCTTATGACGATGGTTTAGCTCTTCTGTCTGGTGAAGATTATTTAAAATTGGTTAAAAAACGAGGAAATCTCGAATTTTACAGTATTAATTAACGAATATATAAGAGGGTTAGTGAAAAACTAATCTTCTTTTGATATACTGAAAATAGAAAAGAGGGTGCTTATGTGGGAACATCTAAAGTCTGAACAAAAAGATAAATACAAAACCTTAATTACCAACTTCGCTAGCTTGAGCCAAGCTTTCTCTCAAAAGGCAGAATCTGAAGATGAGGGACAAACAGAGAATTATGTTGCTCCGATTGTTAATTCTAAATTTCAAGAAACGGTATTCCAGAAGGCTTTTAATGCCGTAGGGGAAGATATCGCCAATACTTCCTACGATGCTTCCGTCGTTGTAGATGAAAATCATAAATACCTAGTAGGTATCAAATCTTTTGGTATTAATTCTGGAGACCAAAAGATCGCTCAGTTTAAGAAGGATTCTCAATCTTGGACGGACTTGTTGGGTGATATCAAGTTTTATGCAGATATTGCTACTGATAAAGAAGCTGCAGACAAGGAAAACTATCAACGCTATGAAGAGTTGGCTCGAAAGATTGCGACTTTGAGAAATCAGAGAATCGAATCCTCTAAGGCACAAATCAAGGGTTTTAACTCAGATTCGGTCAATGTTGAAGCTGTTTATCACGTTCTGATGCCGACACCAAAGGGAGAAAATCCTAGGATTTTTGTTGGCGAAACGACTTATTTACCAGTTGATATTGATAATCTAGTCATTGAAGGATCAACTACCAAAAATAATCCAACTAATTTTCGTTTTACAGATGGGAAACACCACTACAAGTACACAGCAGCTGACAGTCAGCTCCACATGACTTTTAATAATAAAGACATTATTGTAGACACTTGGGACGTCCATTATATTGAAGATCCTTTTTCGCTATTTGAAAATCTTCATTTACTGACAACTGAAAAGGATAAAACTGATATCTTAGAGACAGTGTCTTGGGTTATCACAGATAAACATGGAAATGTGGAAGAAAACTCTGGTTTTAATGCCTTTAACGGCGGTTCAAAATTAGCCAAAAAAGATCGCTTGCCACGTATTCTAAAGATTCAGGAAAAATTCAAAAACAGTCTGGCTCCAGAAGAACTAGCTTTTATGACTTTCTCACTAGAGGAAATTCTCTTGAAAAAATGGACTAGCAAGGAAGAAAAAGCTCAGATGAAGGCGATTCGTGAGGACTTGATTCACTTTGTCCACAATACTGGCAATAAAAAACTCATCAAAGAGATTGAACAACTCGTCTATCGGCCAGTTAGTGAGGTTTACATTCCTCTGCCTGACTCGAAAAACTTTCACGATGAAAGACCAGATTTCTTTGGGCCAGGCTTCGGGACCTTTGAACCCGGTACCAAAAAACTAGCTCTACCAAAAGAAGAAAGAACCTTTAAACTAAGATTTTTACCTTCTGGTGATGTCATCAATGCCTATATCAACCAAGAAGCTGGTAAGGCGATTCAGTCAACTGATAAGCAAGAAATTCTTGGAAATTGGATCTTGCGTGGCGTTTTCCAGTTGAAGGAACGAGAAGTCTTGACAGGCCAACGACTCAATGAACTGGAAATCAACGGCATTCGTTTAGCCAAGTTTAAAAATGGCGAAATTGGAATTGAATTTATCTGGATTGATATTGAAAATCCCCCTCACGATGTCATAGGCTGGGTAGCAAAGAAATAAAAAGTCCTGTCACTTTCTCCCCCTTAACCTTTGACTATTCTGCAAAATTATCGTAAAATAAAGAGTAAATGATAAAATGAGGTCAGAGTCTGTTCGCTCTGGCGATAGTAGTATAAATGAGGAGAAACGCTTTGGAATTAGAAGTATTTGCTGGGCAAGAAAAAAGTGAACTATCTATGATTGAGGTAGCGCGTGCTATCTTGGAACTTCGTGGTCGCGATCATGAGATGCATTTTAGTGATCTTGTAAACGAAATTCAAAACTACCTTGGAACATCAAACAGCGATATCCGTGAAGCCTTGCCTTTGTTCTACACAGAGTTGAACTTTGACGGCAGCTTCATCTCACTTGGAGACAACAAATGGGGTCTTCGTTCATGGTATGGTGTGGACGAAATCGACGAAGAAATCATCGCTCTTGAAGAAAATGACGACGATGAAGTAGCACCAAAAGCTAAGAAAAAACGCGTCAATGCCTTCATGGATGGCGATTCAGATGCCATTGACTACAATGCTGATGATCCAGAAGACGAAGATGCATACGAAGCAGATCCAGCTCTTTCATACGATGACGAAAATCCAGATGATGAGAAAAATGAAGTGGAAGCTTACGATGCAGAAATCAACGAAATTGCTCCTGATGACTTGGGTGAAGACGTGGATCTCAACGAAGAAGACGACGAGTTTTCAGATGATGATTCTGAAAACATCGAGGAATAAAAGTTAGCTATTGACAATTATCCTATTTTTAGGTATCATATTGTTCGGGCACCTCTTTTAGAGGTCGGGGCTCCCTAGTTCTTAGGGAGCTATTTTTGTTTTTTCAAGAAGTTATCTTCTTGTATTTTATACTCAATGAAAATCAAAGAGCAAACTAGGAAACTAGCCGCAGGTTGCTCAAAGCATTGCTTTGAGGTTGTAGATAGAACTGACGAAGTCAGTAACATATATACGGCAAGGCGATGTTGACGCGGTTTGAAGAGATTTTCGAAGAGTATTAGTTGTGAATCTGGTGCAGTAGTCCCAGATTATTCTTATTAGTAGGGTCTTGTTTTCTATGTCCCCTCCTAGTTAACAAGACCTTGAGCATTTTAGAAAGAGGAATCTATGTCAACGAAATATATTTTTGTAACTGGTGGTGTGGTATCGTCTATTGGGAAAGGGATTGTTGCAGCGAGTCTGGGCCGTCTCTTGAAAAATCGTGGTCTCAAAGTAACCATTCAAAAGTTTGACCCTTATATCAATATCGATCCGGGAACTATGAGCCCTTACCAGCACGGGGAAGTTTTTGTGACAGATGACGGAGCTGAGACAGATTTGGACTTGGGTCACTATGAACGTTTCATCGATATCAATCTCAACAAATATTCCAACGTGACAACTGGTAAAATTTACAGTGAAGTTCTTCGTAAGGAACGCCGTGGAGAATACCTTGGTGCAACTGTTCAAGTCATTCCTCATATCACAGATGCTTTGAAAGAAAAAATCAAGCGTGCCGCTCTAACGACAGACTCTGACGTCATTATCACAGAGGTTGGTGGAACTGTTGGGGATATTGAGTCCTTGCCATTTCTAGAGGCTCTTCGTCAGATGAAAGCAGATGTGGGGGCGGATAATGTCATGTACATCCACACAACCTTGCTTCCTTACCTCAAGGCCGCTGGTGAAATGAAGACCAAACCAACCCAACACTCTGTAAAAGAATTGCGAGGCTTGGGAATCCAGCCAAATATGTTGGTTATTCGTACAGAAGAGCCAGCAGGTCAAGGAATTAAAAACAAACTAGCACAGTTCTGTGATGTGGCACCAGAAGCTGTCATCGAATCATTGGATGTTGAACACCTTTACCAAATTCCATTGAACTTGCAGGCACAAGGTATGGACCAAATTGTCTGTGACCATTTGAAATTAGATGCACCAGCAGCGGATATGACAGAATGGTCAGCCATGGTGGACAAGGTCATGAACCTCAAGAAACAAGTTAAGATTTCTCTTGTTGGTAAGTATGTGGAGTTGCAAGATGCCTACATCTCAGTGGTCGAAGCCTTGAAACACTCTGGTTATGCAAATGACGCAGAAGTTAAAATCAATTGGGTCAATGCCAATGATGTGACAGCAGAGAATGTGGCGGAACTCTTGTCTGATGCGGACGGAATCATCGTACCAGGAGGTTTTGGTCAACGTGGTACGGAAGGGAAAATCCAAGCCATTCGCTATGCACGTGAAAATGATGTTCCAATGTTAGGTGTCTGCTTGGGAATGCAGTTGACATGTATCGAGTTTGCTCGTAACGTTTTAGGCCTTGAAGGTGCCAATTCTGCAGAGCTTGCACCAGAAACAAAATACCCTATCATTGATATCATGCGTGATCAGATTGATGTTGAGGATATGGGGGGAACCCTTCGTTTGGGACTTTATCCATCTAAGTTGAAACGTGGCTCTAAGGCTGCAGCTGCTTATCACAATCAAGAAGTGGTGCAACGCCGTCACCGTCACCGTTATGAGTTTAACAATGCCTTCCGTGAGCAGTTTGAGGCAGCAGGCTTTGTCTTCTCAGGAGTTTCTCCAGACAATCGTTTGGTCGAAATCGTGGAAATTCCTGAAAATAAATTCTTTGTAGCGTGTCAGTATCACCCTGAACTGTCAAGCCGTCCAAATCGCCCAGAAGAACTCTACACTGCTTTTGTGACTGCAGCAGTTGAGAACAGCAATTAGTTAAATCAGAACCTTTGAGAAGAATCTCAGAGGTTTTTTGCTTGTATATTTAGGATATGAGTTGCAAAATAAAAACATAGTGATATAATTAACATAAAAAATCCTAAGGAGGATCTACGATGAAAAAAATCACATTATTTGGTTTGTCTCTAGCTGGTCTAGCTTTACTGGCTTTTCCACATTCAGGGCAGGCATTTGAGCTTAAAGAAGAATGGGTTGTTAAGTGTGGAGTACAGTATCAAGATGGCAAGATTCTTCGGTTTAACAATGGTCATGAAGTGGATATCAAAGTCTTGGATTTGCCAAAAACCGAGAAAATCGAGTGGACAGTTAGTCTCAATGGTCAAGATCAGACAGTCAATTTTCTAGGCCAAGAAAAGGACAAGTCTATGATGGGCGTAGAGGGGCGTTACCTGAATTTCTATGTTCCATATGGCTATAGAGGAGATATCAAGGTAGAAGCCAAGAGCGGAAATGAAGTAAAGACCTGGTCAACGAAAGTTGTGGATGACATCCATAATGATAGTGGAAAGAGAGGTTACTATCGTATTGAAGAATCAAATGATCAATACACTTACCTCGATGCTAAATGGGATTATCAAACCAAGACTTACACTGCTACTTTACCAGAGACTGTCAATGGTCAAAAAGTCTTTGCTTGGGCAGACTATGGCAATGGCGAGTTGAAACTTGAAAAACTAAAATCTATCAGTCATTCCTACAAGGGGGGAGGAGCCTTCCGAGAACTTTATCCGATTGTAAAAGCAGAAAGCTGGCTAAAATCAAATCAAAACTGGTACTATCAACAACAAGGCCAATTAGTGCAGAACGCTTGGGTTAAGGACAAGGGAACTTGGTACTTTATGAATGATAAAGGAGTCATGTTCAATCAAACTTGGCTCTATCAAGGTGGTAACTGGTATGCCTTTAAATCATCAGGAGCCATGATTGCTAGTGACTGGTTTTACGACCAAGGCAAGTGGTACTATTTATCAACTTCAGGAGCTATGAAAGCAAGCGCTTGGATTTATGACAAGGGAGAATGGTATTATGTAAGTTCTTCTGGTGCCATGATTGCGAATGGTTGGGTCAAAGATAATGGCAAGTGGTACTATCTAGCTTCATCAGGTAAGATGCTTCGCAATACCTACACACCTGATGGTTACTACGTTGACAACTCAGGTGCTTGGCAATAAGAATAATACTCTTCGAAAATCTCTTCAAACCACGTCAGCTTTATCCACAACCTCAAAACGCTGTTTTGAGCTGACTTCGTCAGTTCTATCTACAACCTCAAAGCAGTGCTTTGAGCAACCTGCGGCTAGCTTCCTAGTTTGCTCTTTGATTTTCATTGAGTATAAGAAGTCCTTTTCCTTAAAGGAAGAGGCTTTTTACTTGCTTTTCTGTTGCTTCCTCATTTGTCCTAAAGCTTTTTTTGTGTTAAAATGAATGGTATGAAAGCTAAAAAAATGTGGATGGCAGGCTTGGCTCTGCTTGGTATTGGGAGCCTTGCCCTTGCTACGAAAAAAGTTGCAGATGACCGTAAGCTCATGAAGACTCAGGAAGAGTTGACAGCGATTGTGCGAGACCATTTTTCAGACATGGGGGAAATTGCGACCCTCTATGTTCAAGTCTATGAAAGCAGTCTAGAGAGCTTGGTTGGTGGCGTCATTTTTGAGGATGGCCGTCATTATACCTTTGTCTATGAAAATGAAGACCTAGTCTATGAGGAGGAAGTCTTATGATACAACCAGCAAGTTTAGAAGAATTAGCATCATTAGTAGAAAAAGATGGCAAGAAGGTCTTTCTTTTTGTGGCAGACTGGTGTGGCGATTGCCGTTATATCTATCCTGCCTTGCCAGAAATTGAGGAGATCAATCCAGAGTTCACCTTTATTCGAGTGGACCGAGACCAGTACATGGATCTAGCTAAACTCTGGGATGTATACGGAATTCCTAGCCTTGTTGTTCTAGAAAAGGACAAGGAAATCGGTCGTTTTGTCAATCGTGACCGTAAAAGCAAGGAACAAATCAATGACTTTTTAGCAGGACTGAAATAGGAGAAAAGAGAAATAATGATTTTTACATATAATAAAGAACATGTCGGTGATGTCCTTATGGTCATCGTGAAAAATAGCGGAGATGCCAAACTGGACGTGGAGCGTAAAGGCAAGGTAGCTCGTGTTTTCCTCAAAGATAATGGAGAAACAGTAGCTTGGAATATTTTCGAAGTTTCGAGTTTATTTGAAATTGCAGAGCGCGGTCAAGTCTTTTTATCAGATGAGCAAGTCGCTCGTTTGAACCAAGAATTGCAGGTGGCAGGTTTTACAGAAGAAATTATCAATGACAAAGAACCTAAGTTTGTTGTGGGTGAAATTGTCGAGATGGTAGCTCATCCAGATAGTGACCACCTCAATATCTGCCAAGTTGCAGTCGCAAGTGACAAGACAGTACAAATTGTTGCAGGTGCTCCAAATGCGCGTGTCGGTCTGAAAACCATTGTCGCTCTTCCAGGTGCCATGATGCCAAAAGGTAACCTCATTTTTCCAGGCGAGCTTCGAGGTGAAAAGAGTTTTGGCATGATGTGTAGCCCTCGTGAATTGCACCTCCCAAATGCTCCGCAAAAACGTGGTGTTATTGAGTTATCAGAAGACCAAGTTGTCGGAACACCATTCGACCCAGTTAAGCACTGGACTGCCTAAGATGTTGTTAGTATCTGATAGACCAGATAGAAGGAAATAAGATGGCAAAAAATGTAGTGATTACAGGAGCGACATCAGGAATCGGTGAAGCGATTGCGCGTGCTTATCTGGAGCAGGGTGAGAATGTCGTTCTAACTGGACGACGGATAGACAGACTAGAAGCCCTCAAGTCAGAGTTTGCAAAAACTTTTCCTAGTCAAACAGTTTGGACCTTTTCATTAGATGTAACGGATATGGACATGGTAAAGACGGTCTGCTCCGATATTCTAGAAACGATAGGGCAGATTGACATCTTGGTCAATAACGCCGGACTAGCTCTAGGTTTAGCACCCTATCAGGACTATGAAGAGTTGGATATGTTGACCATGCTGGATACCAATGTCAAAGGTTTAATGGCAGTCACTCGTTGTTTCTTGCCAGCAATGGTAAAATCCAATCAAGGTCATATTATCAATATGGGGTCAACCGCAGGAATCTACGCCTATGCTGGTGCCGCTGTTTACTCAGCTACCAAGGCAGCGGTTAAGACCTTTTCAGATGGACTGCGAATTGATACCATTTCAACAGATATCAAGGTGACCACCATTCAGCCTGGAATTGTCGAAACAGATTTTTCTACAGTGCGTTTTCATGGTGATAAAGAACGAGCTGCGTCCGTTTACCAAGGAATCGAAGCCTTGCAAGCTCAGGATATTGCAGACACAGTAGTCTATGCGACCAGTCAACCTCGTCGTGTTCAGATTACAGATATGACCATTATGGCCAATCAACAGGCGACAGGTTTCATGGTTCATAAAAAGTAAAAAATTTCCTCGAAAAGTTACAAATTTCTGTAACTTTTTTTGATTTCCTACGAATAGATAAGTAGGAGGAAAAAATATGTATAATAAAGTTATCTTGATTGGGCGTTTGACGTCTACACCAGAATTGCACAAAACCAACAATGACAAGTCAGTAGCGCGAGCAACTATCGCTGTGAACCGTCGTTACAAAGACCAAAATGGGGAGCGCGAAGCTGATTTTGTTAATATGGTCCTATGGGGGAGACTAGCAGAAACATTGGCAAGCTACGCAACTAAAGGTAGTCTTATCTCTGTGGATGGAGAACTTCGTACCCGTCGCTTTGAGAAAAATGGTCAAATGAATTATGTGACCGAAGTACTTGTTACTGGATTCCAACTATTGGAAAGTCGTGCCCAACGTGCCATGCGTGAAAATAATGCAGGACAAGATTTGGCGGATTTGGTTTTGGAAGAGGAAGAATTGCCATTTTAAACATTGAAAAGTCTGAGTTAGTCTCAGGCTTTTTTATACTGTCTAAATGTGTTACAATGAACTAGTTGAAACTTTTTGGAGGTTGGAATGAGTAGAGAATATACAAGAACAATCGTCAAAATTATATTTTGTACAGTAGTCGTATTTGTTTTTGCGATTTATACTCATGTGAGTCAGACAGATCCTATTCCGGGACAAATAAAAGTTGGAGCGACTTATATGACGATGAATAGTGAATTTTATAGACATTTACATAATGAGATTCAACGCTATTCTGATTCAGAAGGTCAGATATTGTATACTCGGGATGCAGAGATGAGTGAAGAAAAACAGAGTAAACAAATTGATGAGTTTATAGAGAAGCGAGTGAATGTTATTGTTATTAATCCGGTTAAGAGTGATAGCGAGCAAATTGTGGAAGCGTTAAGTAGGGCAAAGAATTTTGGAATTAGAGTTATAGCAGTAGATAGTCAGTTGAATAATATAAAAGTTGATACGAGCATAGTTTCTGATAATTACCATGCTGGGATATTAATTGCCAAGGATTTGATGAAACGTACCTCAAATGCTCATATTCTTTTGTTAACGCACAAAGATGCTTTATCAGCTAATCAGAGAATAACTGGTTTTTTGGATACAATAAAATCAGAAGAACATTATCAAATTATCTCAGAAAGAGAAACGGTTGGTCAAACAGAGTATGCTATGACTACTGTAGGTGATGCGTTATCTGAAGATTTACAATTTGATGCTATAGTGGCTTTAAATGATAGAGCAGCTATAGGAGCTTTAGCAGCAATTAAAGAATTGAAAGTAACTTCAAAAAAACTTATTTACGGAATAGATGGTTCACCAGATATGAAGCATTTATTAGCTACAACAGATGAAGTTACGGGAACGGTTGCTCAATTTCCATCTCATATGGGTAGAAAAGTATCGGAAACAATAGATTTATTAGTAAAAAAAGAAGAAGTTGAAGAATTATATACTATACCTGTACAATTTGTTGATAAAAATAATATAATTCAGTTTGATATTAATGGGTGGCAGTAATGAAACAGGTAAAAGGTGTCCAGTATTCTATAATTTTGCTTTTATTAATTAATTTTCTAACCATTATATACAATGGAGCTTTGTATATACAGATTACAAACTATGTAATTTCAAAGGGACAGATGATACTCTTATTGGGAGAATTAAACAATATTTCAAAATCACCTGACCAGATTTTTTGGTATTCAATTATTTTTTTCGTCGGTATTATTTTTATATCTACCTATAAAATGTATTCAACTGAGAAAAAATGGCCAATTTTTTCAAAATGGAATTTGTTTGAAATAGTATTAATGATTGGTGTTATATGGTCACAAAATCTATCATACAATGGAATAATATTATTAGTTTTTGCTGATATATTCTATAGTTCAAGAGAGTTTCAAGACTCTGATAGTAAACGTTCTTGGATTATTTTTATTTTCTTGAGTTTTTTAATATTACTTTTAACAGACTATGAAATCTTGTCACTATTTATAAAAGTTCCATCTCTAGCTACTTATATCCAATTTTATCCATCTTCCATACGAGGTGTAGTGTTATTTTTAGAAAATGCATTGACATCATTAAATGTTATTATTTTCATCATCTCTTTATTGTCTTATATCCTATACGTGATTAAAGAACATCATAATATTGAGGAAGAGCTTAAAATGTTATCTAGAGTCAACACTGAATTGAATCATTACATATCGTTATCAGAGAAAATCGCTGAAGATCGAGAAAGGAAAAGAATTGCTCGGGAAATTCATGATACTCTAGGGCATGCGTTGACAGGAATTTCAGCAGGGATTGATGCTGTTTCTGTACTAATTGATGTTCATCCTATCCGTGCTAAAGAACAGTTAAAAAATGTTTCAAATGCAGTTAGAGAGGGGATAAAAGATGTTAGGGGATCATTACATAGACTAAGACCAGGAGCTTTGCAAAATAATGGTTTAAAAGATGCTCTAATATTAATGATTAGTGAGTATGAGTCTCTATCTAAACTCTCTGTTGATCTAAAATATGAATGGGGAAATATTGATTTAGATGTTATACAGGAAGATACTATTTTTAGGATTATACAAGAATCTATGACAAATTCTGTTCGTCACGGACATGCTAGTAAAATGAGCATTCACTTTATGAGTGAGGATAACAACATAATAGTTTTGCACGATAATGGAATAGGTTTTGACGACTTACAAATTGGGTATGGCTTGAAACAAATGAGAGAGCGAGTTTCTATTTTAGGTGGTTCTATTCATTTTGAAAATAGGGAAGGATTTTACACTAAAATAGTTTTTCCAAAAATAGGAGGTGAAGTATATGATAAAAGTAATGATTGCAGATGATCAGGCATTAATTAGAGAGTCTTTGCAGATTATTTTATCAGTATATGCTGATATTGATGTTGTATCTGTTGTTGGTGATGGTATCGAAGCTATGGATAACATTATGACTGTAAAACCGGATATAATTTTAATGGATATTAGAATGCCCAGAATGGACGGAGTATTGGCTACAAAAGAAATCAAAAAACGTTTTCCGAATATAAAAATTATAATCTTAACAACATTTGATGACGACGAATTTATTTTTAGTGCTTTAAAATATGGTGCATCTGGCTATTTATTAAAAGGAGTTTCAACAGACGAGTTATATCAAGCCATTCAGACAGTGTATAAAGGCGGAGCTATGATTAATCCTAATATAGCTAGTAAGGTATTTCAATTGTTCTCGCAGATGGCACAGACCAATTTTTCTATTACTGTGAAGGAAGAGAATATTGAAAATATATCACTGACAGAATGGAAAATTATTCAGCAAGTGGCATTTGGAGAATCAAACAAGGAAATTGCCAGTAATCTTTTTTTATCCGAGGGAACAGTGCGCAATTACCTTTCTATCATTCTTTCAAAACTAAATTTGAGAGATAGGACACAGTTAGCCATATGGGCTGTACAAACAGGTGTGACACAAAAGAATTTTTCGAAGGAAATGGATAAATGAAAGTAAAGCAATTGTTTCTAGCGATACTGTTTGTGCTAAGTTGCTTGAGTTTATTTCTTATTTGGGAAAACAAGCAGATAAAGATTATTAGACTGGGTTTTTATTCTGATTCTAGTTGGGGAATTCCTACAGGGAATAACAGCTATGTACTAGATGAGGCTATTAAGAAATTTGAAGAGCTTCATCCAGGGGTTAAAATTGTATATGATTCAGGTATTCCTAAGGAAGAGTATTCTAATTGGATTTCAAGTCAAATTTTAAAAGGTTCTGAACCGGATGTATTTCTATTATCAAGCGATCAATTATCTTTATTTGCATCAAAAGGTATTTTAAAAAACCTAAATTCCTATCTGTCTCAAGAAGATGCCTCTAATTTCTATGATGTATCTTTGCAGGCAGCAAAATATGGAGATGCTTTATACGGTCTTCCATATGAAAGTAATCCCATGTTGATGTGTGTAAATCAAGATTTACTTTTAAAAGAAGGGATTGAAATTCCTAAAGTAGGATGGACACAGAAAGATCTCTATGAGATTAGTAAAAAAGTTACAAAAGATACCGATGGAGATGGAATCGTTGATCAATTTGGGATAACAGGATATAGTTGGAAAGAATCTCTAGCAGCCTTTGGTGTTACTATTTCTGAGAGTGGGATTCCTCGTATAGATTCGTCAGAAATGAAGGATGCTTTATCCTATATAAGAGGATTGAATCAATTAAACGGACGCTACAAAGTAACCTATAAAGATTTTGATGAAGGACATGTGGCCTTTTATCCAATGAGTTTGGCACAATATCGTACATATAAACCTTTTCCTTATCATGTGGCCAAATATACAAATTTTAACTGGACATGTATTTCGTTGCCAACGACTAAGGAAGACATTCGTTCGACTGTAACAGATACTTCCTTATACGTGGTTTCTTCGCGTGCTCGCAATTCAAACCTTGCCGTATCATTTATAGAATTTTTAACAATTAATCGTGAAATTCAACAAAATTTATTTAATAAGGGTCAAGGAAGCTCAGTATTACCAGAGGTAGTAACTAGTTTGAAAAGTGAAGAGTTGATGAAGAAAGGAATGATTGGTCAAAATGCCTTAACGACTACTTCATTGGATTATATAATGAAAAATTCAATTACAACTATTTCAAAAGGAATAGATTCAAAATCATTGGTTGGAATAGAAGAAAGATTAGAAGCATTATCTATGGATGAAAATAACACGGATATTGAAGGTAGTCTTATTAAGTTACAAAAAGAACTAGATATAGGAACCCTTAAATAGATATCAAGATTATTATTTCTTAAATAATAAGAACATGGCAGATGTCTTTATTGACATTTGTCATTTTTTTATTGACATTTATCAATAAACTTTTGTGACATTTAACAATTATAAAGTGAAGATAAGGATGATAGAATGAAATCAATAAAAGGAGGGAAATATGAAGTATTTGATATTAGTCAGTCATGGAGGACTCGCAGAGGGATTGAAATCATCTCTTTCTATGTTTGCTTCGGATAAGGTAGATGATGTCATAGCGATTGGCTTAAAAGATGGAGAAAGTCTTGCAGGTTTTTCTGTAGAGGTCAAGAATGTTATTGCGTCTCTGGATGAAAATGATTCGGTTCTTGTTTTAGCAGATATTGTTGGGGGAAGTCCTTTAACAACTGTTGCAACAGTATTAGAAGAATTTGGAAAATTAGAGAATGCAACTATTTTGGGAGGTATGAACTTAACAATGGCACTTACAGCAGTGGTGATGAAAGACATTCTGACTGGTAGTGAACTTGTTTCTACAATATTAAACGAATCATCATCAGCTCTACAAGAATTTGAAGTCGGATCGGATGATAATCTTAATGAAGAAGACGATATTTAGCTATATCAGGAAAGGGATAAAAAATTATGGTAGTAACATTTGTACGAATTGACGATAGAATGATTCATGGACAAACAGTCACTAGATGGGCAAAAGAACATCCATGTGATGGATTAATTGCAGTAAATGATGCTGCTGCATCTAATAAGGTTTTAATTCAGGCATATAAAGGCGCGTCAGATAAAAAAACATTTGTTTGGACAAAGGAAGCGTTTAAAGAAAAATCATCTAAAGTAACAGAATCAGATAGTAGATATTTTTTGATTACTAAGAATCCAATTGATATGAAAGAAATTTTAGTAGACCAGGGATTTATTCCAGGAGATGTTAAAGAGATTATTGTAGGACCTGCTAACGATAGACCAGGTGCTATCAAGTTGGGAAATAATCAATCAATTACTCAAGAGGAAGCAGTTGCACTAGAAGCAATTGAAAAAGCAGGATATAAAGTTAGATTCCAATTATTACCAGATGTATCTATTGGATATTGGAGTGATTTTAAATCAAAATTTGGATTTTAATAATGAAATAAGGAGACAAAATGATGGAAATTTCTTGGATTCAAGCAGCTCTTTTAGGATTGTTTGCAAGTTTAGCATCGATGCCAGGTATGGGGGGATCCAGTATTGGTAACTATACTTTGGGGCGTCCATTAGTTGGTGGTTTAATTGTAGGTTTAATATTAGGAGATATAACAACAGGGGTAATCGTTGGTGTGGCTTTACAGGTATTATATATTGCCTTAGTGACACCTGGTGGAACTGTATCTGCCGATGTACGGGCAATTTCTTATATCGGAATTCCGTTATCTATCCTATTTGTTCATGCAAATAATATTTCAGGTGAAGTAGCGATTGCAGCAGCAGCAGCGCCAATTGGAGCCGCGGTTGGAACAATTGGAACTGTTTTATTCTATGGTACAGCTACTATGAATTTGCTTTGGCAACACATTGGATGGAAAGCTGTAGAGAAAGGTGATTTTAAGAAGTTATATGCTGTTGATTGGGTATATCCTTGGATTTCACATTTTATCTTTTCTTTCTTACCAACAATGATTATTACAAAATTTGGACCAGATATGGTTGATCTTATGAAATTATATCTTCCGATGGATGGTTTTGTAATGAAGTCTCTATTTACTGTAGGAGCACTCCTTCCATGTGTGGGTATTGCAATACTTTTGAAACAAATTGTTACAAAAGCAACAGACTTTATTCCTTTCTTTGTCGGGTTCACGTTAGCAAAATCTTTAGGCTTGAACTTAGTAGCAAGTGGTGTTGTGTCATTAATTTTTGCAGTAATTTATTATGAATTAGAAGTTATTAAATCTGCCCGTACGACAGCAGTTGTCAGTGATATGGGATTTGATGAAGAGGAGGATATTTAGAATGAGTCGAAAAAAAATATCAAGAAAAACATTGACAAAATCATTTCACCACTGGTTCTATGGACATCTGACATGTTTTTCTCAAGAACATATGCAAACTTTTGGATATTTAACTTCTATGCTTCCAATTGTAGAAGAAATGTATGATACTAAGGAAGAACAAAAAGAAGCTATGCAAACATACACAGCATTCTTTAATACTGAGCCACAGTTGGGTTCTCTAGTAGTTGGGATAACAGCTGGTTTGGAAGAAGCGCGTGCAAATGGAGATGCCGTAGATAGTGAAACCATCAATGGAATGCGAGCTGGTCTAATGGGACCTATTGCAGGTATTGGAGATTCACTTATTGTAGGAACATTAATTCCTGTTCTTTTGGGGATAGCTCTAGGTCTTTCTAAAGGAGGAAATATTTCTGGTGCAATATTCTATATTATTGCATGGAATCTATTAGTCTATCTTGGAATGCGTTTTGCTTATTTTAAAGGATATGAACTTGGAGATAAAGCAGTAGAATTTTTAGTAGGTCCTAAAGGTCAGGCGCTAAGAAAATCAATTAGTGTTGTTGGTGGTATGGTCATAGGAGCTGTTGCAGCAACTTGGGTATCTGTCACTACGGCGCTAGAGCTGAAAAATGGAGATGGAGAAACATTTTTAAACTTACAAGAAAAGATTGATGGTGTTTATCCAGGTCTTTTAACAGCAGGTTTTATCGTTCTATGTTGGTGGCTGATGGCTAAAAAGAAAGTTTCTCCAAATTGGGTGATGCTATTATTGGTAGTTATTGCACTTGTAGGAGTAGCCTTAGGATTTTTCAATCCAGGATTGAAATATTAATAGTATGTAAAAAAGCAACGGTTTATAATCGTTGTTTTTTATATATGCGTAATATAAGGATTTAGAGTTTCGGTATTTTTATAAAAGAATTAACGAAAATGCTAATTCCATAAATCATGTTCGTTAAAATTCTACATTATTAAAGTGCAAAATTAGGATAAAGAAATTTATCTATTCATCCTCAGAAAGTCGGACTTTTTTCTTGACTATTTCTGACCAAGTGATACAATAGAACTATGATTTAGCACTCAGGTATAAAGAGTGCTAATACTATCTATCTCATTATGGAGGAAATCAGATGTTGAAACCATTAGGAGACCGTGTGGTCTTGAAAATTGAAGAAAAAGAACAAACTGTTGGAGGCTTTGTCCTCGCAAAATCAGCCCAAGAAGAAACGAAAACAGCTCAAGTTGTGGCTACTGGACAAGGTGTTCGTACCTTGAACGGTGACTTAGTTGCTCCAAGTGTTAAAGCTGGAGACCGTGTCTTGGTTGAAGCCCACGCAGGTCTTGATGTCAAAGATGGTGATGAAAAGTATATCATCGTAGGCGAAGCGAACATCTTGGCAATCATTGAAGAATAGAAGGAGAAAGTAAGTATGTCAAAAGAAATTAAATTTTCATCTGATGCCCGTTCAGCTATGGTCCGTGGTGTCGATATCCTTGCAGACACTGTTAAAGTAACCTTGGGACCAAAAGGTCGTAATGTCGTTCTTGAAAAGTCATTCGGTTCACCCTTGATTACCAATGATGGTGTGACCATTGCCAAAGAAATCGAATTGGAAGACCATTTTGAAAATATGGGTGCCAAATTGGTATCAGAAGTAGCTTCAAAAACCAATGATATCGCAGGTGACGGGACTACAACTGCAACTGTTTTGACTCAAGCTATCGTCCGCGAAGGAATCAAAAACGTCACAGCAGGTGCCAATCCAATCGGTATCCGTCGTGGGATTGAAACAGCAGTTGTCGCTGCAGTAGAAGCCTTGAAAAACAACGCTATCCCTGTTGCCAACAAAGAAGCCATCGCTCAGGTTGCTGCCGTCTCTTCTCGTTCTGAAAAAGTAGGTGAGTATATTTCTGAAGCCATGGAAAAAGTTGGCAAAGATGGAGTTATCACTATCGAAGAGTCACGTGGTATGGAAACAGAACTTGAAGTTGTGGAAGGAATGCAGTTCGACCGCGGTTATCTTTCACAGTACATGGTGACAGATAGCGAGAAAATGGTGGCTGACCTTGAAAATCCATACATTTTGATTACTGATAAGAAGATTTCAAATATCCAAGAAATCTTGCCACTCCTAGAAAGTATTCTCCAAAGCAATCGTCCACTCTTGATTATTGCGGATGATGTGGATGGCGAAGCCCTTCCAACTCTTGTTTTGAACAAGATTCGTGGAACCTTCAACGTAGTAGCAGTTAAGGCACCTGGTTTTGGTGATCGTCGTAAAGCCATGCTCGAAGATATCGCCATCTTGACAGGTGGAACAGTTATCACAGAAGATCTTGGTCTTGAGTTGAAAGACGCGACCATTGAAGCCCTTGGTCAAGCAGCGAGAGTAACTGTGGACAAAGATAGCACGGTTATCGTAGAAGGTGCGGGAAATCCTGAAGCGATTTCTCATCGTGTTGCAGTTATCAAGTCTCAAATCGAAACTACAACTTCTGAATTTGACCGTGAAAAATTACAAGAACGCTTGGCTAAATTGTCAGGTGGTGTAGCGGTTATTAAGGTCGGAGCCGCAACTGAAACTGAGTTGAAAGAAATGAAACTTCGCATCGAAGATGCCCTTAACGCTACTCGTGCAGCTGTTGAAGAAGGAATCGTTGCAGGTGGTGGAACAGCACTTGTGAATGTGATTCCAGCCGTGGCTAATTTGGAATTGACAGGAGATGAAGCGACAGGACGCAATATTGTTCTACGTGCCTTGGAAGAACCTGTTCGTCAAATCGCCCACAATGCAGGATTTGAAGGTTCAATCGTTATCGATCGTTTGAAAAATGCTGAGCTTGGTACAGGCTTCAACGCAGCAACTGGCGAGTGGGTTAACATGATTGAAGAGGGAATTATCGACCCAGTTAAAGTGAGTCGTTCAGCCCTACAAAATGCAGCATCTGTAGCCAGCTTGATTTTGACAACAGAAGCAGTCGTAGCCAATAAACCAGAACCAGCAGCTCCGGCTCCAGCAATGGATCCAAGCATGATGGGCGGCATGATGTAAGTTTTCTATAGAAAACAACTTATAAAAAACACAAAAGGAGGGAATAGCTATTCCTCCTTTTTATGCTATTCACTTCTAAATTGATTTGAGCTCTCCTAACTTATATGATAAAATAAGACTAGAAAAAGGAGAAGAACATGATCGATGTAGAAGAGATTCTGAGCAAGATGAACCCCAATCAAAAGATTAATTATGACCGTGTCATGCAGAAAATGGTACAAGTATGGGAGAAAAATGAGCAGCGGCCAACTATTCTTATGCATGTTTGCTGTGCCCCTTGTAGTACCTATACCCTAGAATATTTGACTAAGTATGCAGACGTGACCATTTATTTTGCCAATTCTAATATCCATCCCAAGGCAGAATACCACAAGCGGGCTTACGTCACCCAAAAATTTGTCAGTGATTTCAATGAGCGAACTGGCAATAACGTTCAGTACCTAGAAGCTCCCTACGAACCCAATGAATACCGCAAGTTAGTCAGAGGACTGGAAGAAGAGCCAGAAGGTGGCGACCGTTGCAAGGTTTGCTTTGACTACCGCCTGGATAAGACAGCTCAAGTGGCTATGGACTTGGGATTTGACTACTTTGGCTCAGCCTTGACCATCAGTCCTCATAAGAATTCTCAAACCATTAACAGCATCGGAATCGATGTGCAAAAAATTTACACAACCCACTATCTTCCAAGTGATTTCAAGAAAAATCAAGGCTACAAACGTTCAGTAGAGATGTGTGAAGAGTATGACATCTACCGTCAATGTTATTGTGGATGCGTCTATGCAGCCCAAGCCCAGAATATTGACCTGGTTCAAGTTAAGAAGGATGCCACAGCGTTCTTGCTGGATAAGGATGTTGAAAAAGACTATTCCCACATCAAATTTACTGTTACGAAATTAGATATATAGAGACCAACCCAGCTGAAAAACTGGGTTTTTAAAATAAAAAAACCAGGGCTCTCACCCTAGTTTGACAACTTTACCGATTCTTTAGTTCTACATAGCGCTTGTACCAAATGTTTACATAGGCTTCTGAGAAAGGACCTCGTCCATTGTTAATCCAATCAACAAGAATTTTGACATGTTCTTTTAAAATATAGTCCAAATCATCAGAATAATTCATTTTGCGTTTGTGACGCTCATACTCCTCAACGTCCAAGAGACGTTTCTCTCCATCTGTAAAAATTTTAACATCCAAATCGTAATCAATATACTTAAGTGCTTCTTCATCCAGATAGTAGGGGCTAGCCATATTGCAATAGTAGGAAATTCCATTATCGCGAATCATGGCAATGATATTAAACCAATATTTCTTGTGAAAGTAAACAATAGCCGGTTCTCGAGTGACCCAACGACGACCATCACTTTCGGTAACCAGTGTATGATCGTTGACACCAATAATGGCGTTTTCTGTTGTTTTTAGTACCATGGTGTCCCGCCAAGTTCGGTGGAGACTCCCGTCATGCTTATAACTTTGAATTGTAATAAAGTCGCCTTCTTTTGGAAGCTTCATAACTAACCAACTTTCTACAATTTGTAAGTTTATCGTTTACTATTGTACCATAAAATTGCCTAAAATCTGTGAATTTTACATGAAAATATTAAAGATATTCTCTGAGAGCGCTTGCTATATCCGAAAAATCGTAGCCTTTTCGTGCTAAAACTTGAGTTAAACGCTGTTTAAGTTCGTATCCTTCATACTTTCGAGCATACTTGGCATATTGCTTGTCAAGTTCCTTGAAGATAAGTTCCTGAGTCGTTTCTTCGTCTACTTGGCTATCCAATTCGTCAAAGGCACTTTTAGCATCAGAGTATGAGAAACCCTTGTTGGTCAGATTCTGGATAATCTTATCTTGCAAGGCACGAGCTGGAAGTTTTCCTTCATATTTTTTCAATAGTTTATTAGCTATACGTTGAGCAACTTCCAAAAAATCAAATTCTTTCAAGGTTTCTTCTATAGTAGATTTTAAAATCCCCCTTTGTGCTAGTTTCTGAGTCAGTACATAAGGTCCCTTGTCTCCTGAAAGTTGATTGGCATTGATGATAGCATAAGCGTACTGGCTATCATTAATCCACCTATCTTCTTTAAGATTAGCAATGACTTGAGAAACGATGTTTTCATCAATATCGTATTTTTTCAGATATTCTCTGACTTCTTTTTCAGTGCGTGCTTTAAAGGATAGATGGTAGAGGGCTAGATTCTTACCATAAGAAAATTGAGCAAAGTCCTGAATCTCTTTCAATTCCTCTTCGCTTATCACCTTATCTCTCGATAGCATAAAACGCACAATTGTATCTTCAGTAATATAGCATTTGTCGTCATTATCAAGCTCCATCAGATAGAGTCTTTTTTTCTTTTCAAGTTTTGTGATTTTCATAGTTCTATTATAACTCAAAATGTGAGAAAAAGCTGAAACCCCTTGATATAGCCGTTTTTTGTCCCTTAATGATGAATTTTAAGAACTTTTTAGGAACTTTGTAAATTCTCAATGGCTTTTTCATAAAAGGAAGTCGCCTTTTTCTTATTGTCTTTGGATAGGTGGCTATAGATGTCCATAGTCATAGAAAGTTTTGCATGGCCTAGCCGTGTTTGGATTTCTTTGTAAGGAAGTCCTGCATTGAGCAATAGACTAGCGTGGGTGTGTCGAAAAGCGTGGAAACTTAAATGAGGACATCCAGCCAGTTTTAAATGCTTTTCTAGTCTGAATCTGAGCGCTCCAGCTTCTCTATAATTGTCAAAGGTATCAGAGAACACTTTTTCAAAAGTTACCCCTATTTCCCTACCTATTTGGGATTGTCTTGCTTTATAGAGCCGAAGCATGAGTACCGTTTTGGTATCCAGAGCTATTTCTCTAATACTACTTTTACTTTTAGGGCTAGTGATTTCCTTGAGGGTGTTTAAAGTCTTGGTAACTGAAATGTTACCGTTTTGTAGGTCAATATCAGACCATTTCAAGGCTAGACACTCACGAATACGCAAACCAGTCGCTAGAAGTGTCTTATATAACACCGTATCGGAGAAATTTTTATAAGTGTTTGGCAACTGATCCAGATAATCTAAGAATTTTTTTAAATTGTCGTCATCCAGATATTTCAGTTTTTTCCCTTCTTTGGGTTTGCGACGTGGGACGATGATATCACTAGCTGGATTTGAAGCAATGACTTGCAAGGAAACGGCATAGGATAATATGCGTTTATTTAAGGCATGGAGCTGGTTATATTGCTGATAACCTTTTCCTAGTTGATTGTAATCTATTGCCCACTGGTTTACCTGGTGCTGAATGATTGGGGGTGTCAGCTTATCCAACTTGTAGTCTCCAAAGGCTGGTAGGAGATACTTTTTTATGTTGTTTTTTGCCCCTATAAGGGTGCTATGTTTGACTGTATGGCAATAATTTTCTAGCCAGAGTTTCGTCAATTCCTGATAGGTGGTAACATTAACGGTTTTTGTGACTGTTGAGCCGTTTTTTTCAAACTCTACCTTGGCTTGGATAGCCTTGCTTTTGAGTCTGTTCTTGGTTCTGTCTGAAATAGTTGTCTTGACTTTCTTACCTGTTACGGTATCGATACCAAGATAAACGCTGGAACGGTAAACTACTGATCCATCTTTCTTTTTGTATTCTGTAATTTTCATGGTTTTACTCCTTTTCCATCAGCAGGCAAGCAATTAGAAAAGGTTTTGAGTTTATACCATGCGAGGAGCTACGAACCTCCCCTTATTTTCGATTTTAAGCAGTCAGACGGTAAATTGTACCAGAATATGAAACAAGGCGGATATGTGGCTTATATGGGGTTTGGGAAAAGTCCATATATTACAAGTAGTTTTATCTTAATGTGTCAGTGATATTATACCAATTATTCGGAAATCCAAGTGTGTCCAATACAATGCCGGCTTCAATGGAGTGCGCTTTTTTATTTAGAGCTTTGGTTCTTTTAATAATAGTGTTATGTAATTGAGCGTATTGTGTGGAAGCAAGTAGGCATTGTAAGGCAAGAAAAACATAATATACAGATTGTCTTGATGTATTGGCATTGTTATTGTAATAGTGGAAATAAGCTAATTGTGGAAGATTCTCACGACATTTATAATTGAAAAGCTTATTATTATGAGCAGTGATATTTCTAATTTCTAGTATATTTTTAATAATACTTTCTAAAGCCTTTCCACTTAAAAGGTCTTTACTAGGTCTATTTTGGATGTATTCAATATTTTCTTGTAAGAATGGTGATAAATCTCTAGCTATCTGATTTTTTATATCAGTGTTTAGATTTCTATAAAAGTTAAATGCTTGCCCTAATGTAAGTTCATTGATGATAACCCAGAAAGGAACAACGCCATGTTGTTTATAGTGGTGCTTTATAGAATTGTTTTGCTTATCCCTATTATAATCATTGAGTATTCTAGCTAATATACTGATTAAATTAGTAATTTGTGCTAGCCTTTTTGTATCTTTTTGTGTTTCAAAATTATTAATATCTAGATAAGCGTATGGTGTTGGATATGCTTCTGAAAAACGATATGCCAGTACGGATTTAAAGTGTTTTTCTGCATCTATAATTGCTTTTAAAAAAGCTGATTTAATTTCTTTATCGTAAAAGTGTGTTGCAGCTATTTCTCTAAAGTCTGCACCAGTTATAAATTTATCTTTTGATGTTTGAAAAAACTTACTATATCCGTTGACGACGTTGTAATAGTTGTTAGTTAGAAGGTATCTTTTACATTCTTCTATGTTATCTATTTCTAAACCTCTAGACTGGAGAAGTTTTATTTGTTCATCTAATGTTTGAAATGGTTTCATATATGTTCCTTATATACAAAAACACCACCTAGTAGAACTAGGCGGTGTTTCGCGTACTCTGTTCCCTTGGGAGCAGAAACTCTTCTCATTGCCTAATAATACTGTAATTTTGAGTTTTTGTCAATCTTTTTGGTTTGTTTTTTAAAAATTTTTGAGTATCGAAAAATCTCAACGCTGGGAAAGTTCGCTTTTTTCGTCCTAAAAATGTCCCTTCCGTGTTGTTTCGTAGTCCATGATTCTCCGTTATATTTGTCAATTTTGCCGTTTTTTGCACTTTAGTCTGTAAAATCGGCTTTCTATTCTTCAATTTCCCCTGTTTTTGCACAATAGATCTTAGAAATAAGGGTGCTATTTATCAGATAAGGATTTTAATAAGTTTAATACTATTTGCTTATCTTTTGGGGATAGGGATATGAAATCTACCAGTAATTGAGTTTCTTGAGGGTTCAATGTTCCAAGAGTAAATAGAAAATCATTTAGCTTCTGATCTGCTTCATTAATGATTCTATCATCTGATAAATATTTTTTTATTTCACGATTACTTAACTCATTAAAATTTGGAATGAGGCTTTTTAAAATTTCTTCACGATACTTACTTAAAAAATCTTCATCTTTTAAAGTCAATAAATTCTCTTTACCATCAGCTATTTTTAGTTCATAGTATGCTCTAAATGCTTTAAAAAATGCTTCATCAGAGCCATCTTTTTGACTTAAATTTTTTACAGATTCAATGAAATTGTTTTCATAACCAAGTAAGCGAGCAACGCTTACCCCAAAGTGGTTAGCGAGTAGCTGGGCTTTATCTGGTTTGATAGTATGTTTATTATTTTCCCAATTAGATATCACCATTTTGGATATTGGTTTTTCGTTTTCTTTTAGTTCTTTATTTATTATTTGAGCTAATTCATCTTGAGTTATTCCCTCTTTGGTTCTTAGAATCTTTAGTCTATTTTTTATTGTTGACATTTTATCACCTCAGTTAAATTATAACCGCTAAAAAAACTTTTGTAAAGTTTTTATTTATTTCCTCTTGACAAGTAAAGAAAAACATTATATACTTGGTCTAAGTAAAGATAAACTTTACAAATAAGAAAGGAGGGAACTGTATTGCTTATCACCTCAACACAAGCAAAAGCAATTCGCCGAAAGCAAGCGGACAAGAATTTGACTGCTAAAAGAGCCAGCGAGGAAATTGGAGTGAATCCAATTACTTACAGGAAAATCCGAGACGGAGGCGAAGTAAAGCCTAGCATTTACCAAAAAGCCATGCAGTGGCTTGCTGAAGATTATTAGAAAGGAGCGAACCAATCGTAATACTACTCTACATTTATAGATTTCTCATGTGGTGCTTTACCACTGGAGATTGATAAACGGATCTAGCTAAATATTTGCTTGCTACCTATAGCAGTATCAAGGGTTTGTAGGGGTTCATATTCTCCGATTTTCCCCTACTTTAATGCTTTACCTTGGTACTGTTTTAGGTGGCAAGCACTGACAAAAGAAGAAAGGAGCGAACCAATGGAATTGGTTTACATGGACGGCAAGAAAGAGCCGTATACTACGAGCGAGATTATCGCTGAATGTGCTGAAGTACAGCACCATACTATTACACGCTTAGTCAGAGACAATAAAGCTGATTTTGAAGCGTTGGGAATACTTGGATTTAAAATCCATAAATTAGATAAGAGAGGGCAACCGAAAAAAATCTATCTTCTGAATGAGCAACAAGCTACCTTGCTGATCACTTATCTAAAGAATACCGAACCAGTACGGCAATTCAAAATGAACCTAGTCAAAGCATTCTTTGAAATGCGTGAGGAACTTTCTAAACGCTATCTTCAAAGAGAACTGGAAAAGCCAAAGCGCAAGACCTTAACCGAAGCTATCAAATCATGGGAGAAAGCGCCTCAGCATGCCTATAGCACTCTTACAAACCTACTGCTAAAGGGAGCGACTGGGAAAAACAAAGCCCAACTCATGCAAGAGCGAGAAAGTGAAAACGGTATTGACAGTTTAACAAGTGATGAACTGACAAACTATCAACGATTGGAAGATATGGCAATAGCGATGATCAACTTGAATATGAGATATTCAGAAATTAAAGAACTAATTTTTAAAGCATAGGAGTATAGAAAATGGAAAATGATTTTAAGACAGTTACAAATGCCAAGGGTTTAGAAATTCCTAAGTATTTCAAGGATTTTAAAAAGCTAGTTGAGAAAGACAGACAACTAGCCGAATATCTTTGTATGAACTACGAGGATTTGGACAGTGAAGACCTGGGCGCATTTCTTGAAACGATGGAGCAGGGATTTAGCTGGATTCTGGATCTTATCGAAAGTAAAGACTTGCTTTATAGCCCCCAGACAGGGAAGAAAGCATGAAGAAAGGTAACAAAAAAAGTCACTTGCGGAGAGTTTGGCGACCGAAGCAAGCGACAAGATTAAAGGTATAGATATTTTTTCTATACCTTGATTATAGCATAATACAGCGGTTTCCGCTAGTACATTGAAAATAAAATAAGGTACGCTGGGAAGATTTTAAATTTTTTTCGGTTTAGGGGTTGACTTAAAGGGTACACCGTTATATAATAAAAGTGTACCCCGAAAGAAAGAGAGGTCAAAAATGGGGAAAACATTAGGACGACCTAAAAGTGATAACCCAAAAAACAAGCAACTAAAAATTAAAATGACTGAACAGAATTTTAATGATTTAGAAGAACTTGCCAAAAAGAAAAGCATGACTAAAACAGATATAGTCATGCGAGGGATTGAGCTTGTAAAGTCTGAACCATAACGAAACCGCCTACCGTGTCACTTGTTTGGCGACAGAACACGATAGACGGCGATGCACCACAAATGAGGTACGTAAATATCTTATCATGCGTACTCTTATTTGTCAAACACAGAAATAGAGTGCGCTTTTTGCGTACCCAAAAAATGAGGTATACAATGGGAAAACAACATCAAGCAGTAAAATTCAAGGATATTGCTGAAAAATTGTCCGAATTAGAGGGCAAGAATTTAGAAGAAATCGCTGGAGTATTAGGCTATCGCAACTTGGAGAGTTGCAGGGTCAACCTTTACAATCTGAGACAAAACAAGCGTCTAGGATTTGAAGTAGAAAAAGGGGTGTACTCCAAGTTCGCACTCTTGGACGATTCGGTAAAAGAGGAACTGGAAGACAAGGAATTGTCAGACCGTGGGCGCTATTTGAAGAGCGTAGATCGCTATAAGGCAATGCTAAACGCCTTTTCTATCGCCTTTGATAGCACAGTCAAGGCGGAAACCAGACAAAAAGCAGAACATGACGGCTTGAAAGCCTTGGACAGAATCCCAGATAAGCACTACGCCCTACTTTATGACATGATGGAGGGCTAGGATGGAAGCAAAAACTCACTTCGCTAGATTCATGCGTCGAGGGATGGAACTAGCAAGGCAATTACATAGCAAGGAAATCCAACGTGATGAATTTGATAGAGCCTGGAAAAGATTAGGCGATCAAATCGAAAACGAAACGAAGAAAAACTAAGAAAACCGAAGTGCAGGCAAGCAATTAGAAAAGGTTTTGAAAAACGAGTGCTGACACGGCGATTCTAAGCACTTGTTTAGCGGAAATGTGGGTATTTACCCACGAAACATCACTACATGCGTCCGCCAACTAGGGGCAAAAGCCCAGCGTTTGGAGTGGTGCTAATCGTGTATAGGAAACAGGAAAACCAAAAGAAAAAGGTAAAGATATGAATGATTATTTTAAAGAATTTGAAAAAGAGTTGGTACTTGTAGAGGAAAAGCTAGATATTTTATCAGATTGGCATAATTCTAAGAATCATATTGGCGCAATGGAAATTGTTGAAAATTGTAATTCAGTAATTACTAATCTATGGCTAAGTTTTTATAAATCATCTGAAGCGTACAAGATGCAGGAAGCGAGTCATGAAGAATTTTATAATAAGAATGTTGAGAACTTACTGGGAGAATTAAAAAAATATGATGATGAGTGTGCAGAAATGTACAATAAAAAACCTGACTGGTTACTATTCAATTACTTAAATCAAGTAATAAACGAAAACAAGTTAAGTAATGGTATTACTCATGAGACTGCTTCAACTTGGACGTATTTACGAAGTTTAGTAGTTTCTGATTTACAAAAAAGAGGGCTTTTAAAATGACTCTAGACCTATACAACATGACACAAGCAGAATTTGATAACTTCATGGCTGTTTTAAAAGTAAACAATCCGAATTTATTTCAGTTTATCGCTGATTTTATCAATAAAAAAGTAACCGTTCAAGAAGTTGAAGCTTTCCAAAAGATGGAGCCTGAAGTGCAACAGTTATATATCAAGAATTACAAAGCGAGGGCATAGCATGAATGAACTAGATTTAAGCAATACACAGGCGCTTATTTTTACCGTGATTTTGATTAGCCTTCTCATATATCTAAACCACCGAGACCGCAAAAAAAGCGCTCAACTGGAGCGAGAAAATAGGAAACTAGTAGAAAGTCCTAGCGAGAGTTTAAGCCCAGATTATGGGCGGTATATTCAGCTTGCAGGTATTAAGCCGTGGAGGTGATGATATGTTTGAAAGGATGATTGAAGAACTTCAAATAAAAATATTAGAAGCCTTAGAACGTTACCTAAAAAGTCATGAGAAAATACCTCCCCGAATCATTGGGTTGATTTCCGCAAAACGAGTACAGGAAGAGTTAGATATAAAATACCTGACCTTACAAAAATGGGAAAGAATGGGCTTGAAGCGTTATCAGCCTCCAGGAGACGATAGCAGAAAAGTTTATTATAAAGTGGACGATATCCGTAAGTTTATGGGGGTGGGAGAATGAGAGTGATAGAGTTAACCTTGTCTAATGACAAATTGGCCTTATTTGGCTTTCTCAAGTCTACCCCTACCCAAGCTTGGAAGAATGGGGAACACTTCAAATTCATCTACTTTGAACCGATAGGCGAGGCGCTGACGGATTTTCGCTATAAAGGTTTGTATGTGGCTGTCAAAGACAAAAAAGAGGAAGTGGAGGGTTGGAAATTAATTAGAGACTTGAAGATAGCTATGGCCAGTTCTGACTTGCTGACGATCCTGAAAGAATTAGAGGTAAACAAGTTGACCGAGCAACGGCAGGGGCTTGGAGTGGAGTTAAAAGGCTGGGTTTTTGACTTGATTTGTAATGGCATTTATACCAGGTATGAGACTTCACTTTTTGTCCGCTTGCTATTTGTCAATGGCTACAGTTTTAGTCAGTTGGTAGACCTATTTTCAGCAATCGTAAAACACAGAGACTTAGCCAGCTATTTCCTAGAAGTAGCGACAAAATTCTATAAGGAGGTGGCTTTTGAATAGTGAAGAAATTGTAAATGAAATAATCAAAGAGAATCAGCAACAAATACCGCCTACCGTGGTGGACTTAACCCAAGCAAGGGAGACCAACGAGGAAAACAATAGCCTGAATCTTACGCCTAAAACCAAAGGAAAAGGCTTCGCCATAACCTTGGACAATCTCAAGAAGATTTTGAGCGGGGACAGTAAGATAAAAGGGGCGATACAGTACAACACTTTTACATATGAAATTGACGTTACCAAGTCCATTAAGTTAAATGGTAGAACCTTGAGCGGTACAATCGATGACCTGATTATCAGAGAGATTAGGGCTTATATTGCTACTAAGTACAAGATGGATTATAAAAAAGGAGATATCGCTGATATCTTAGAAGTGGTGGCTGGAGAACATAGCTACAATCCCTTAAAAGACTATCTGGAATCTTGCGAAAGCGAGTATAAAGAGTTAGTAAATCAGCGTGATCCCTTTGATATTTTAAGGCATTATCTCAATATCAAGGATGATGAATATAACCGTATTATCATGGACTTGTTTTTCCGTGGAGCAGTTGCCAAGGTGTTTGACCCTACTGTTAAGTTTGACTTTGTGCTGGACTTGACTGGAAGGCAGGGAGTAGGAAAGACCCAATTTTTTGAGGGGCTGTTTACTCACAAGTATTTTACAACTGTTGAGACCTTCACAGACAAAGACGACAAGGCCAGAATGGTGAGAAACTGGTGTGTCTTTGATGATGAGATGGTGGCCAGTAAAAAGGCTAGTTTTTCAGAATTGAAGAAATTCATCACAGAAACCAAGCTGGAGTTTAGACCGCCTTACGCTTCCAGTGATAGGCGACTCCCTAAGAGTTTTATCATTGTCAGAGCAACCAATGACCATGATTATTTAAACGATCTGACAGGAGAAAGGCGCTTTCTGGTTGCTGAGGTACACAAAGACACCGCTTATAGGGGCAGGAAGTGGACAGAGAAAGACCGTAGACACTTTTGGGGTGCTATGGTGATGGCTTGGAGAGCTAACCAAGTCTTGAACCTGACAGACGAGCAGGAAAAGCTAGTAAATGAGGTTAGAAGCCGTTACAAGTTTGTTGATGAAACCCTTGAGGATTTGGAGCGCTATTTAGGCACTCCTTACCCAAAAAGAATGTATCAGTTCCCGATTACCGACAGGACGCGATGCTATTATATCTATGATATGATGAACGAGGGATACTATAGAAATAACAGGGGCGGAACGGTTGAACTGGACACAGACACCTATGGCGAGCTGGTAGATAGGGATAAGATGACCATTAACCTATTTTTTCAAGAGGTGTATTTGACTGACAAAGTACCGCCAAAGGATAAGGCTAAGGTTAAAAAGTATATGCAAAACCGAGACGGCTGGGAACATAGGCGATCAACAAGATTTGGTAAAAGTATTAAACCAGCTTACGTTAAAAAAATGTAGTCAGTGTAGTTTATTTTTAAAAAGTGACTACATTTTAAATAGGAAGAAAACCCTTGATACATAAGGGGTTAGAAAAAAGTGTTGTTTTTACTATTTTACTGACTACACCCCTAAACCCTTGATATTATTGACTTTTATATAAAAATATAGTTATTTTCTATTTATTAAAGAGTATATGAAGATAAGAGATAAAAGGCGTTTATTGTTTATTTTTTTGGGAGCAAGGTGACTACATGACTACGCATGGCGAAAAGCCTTGGGACTGTAAGGTGGATAGCGTAGTCACTAGATATCCCAAAATGACTACACTTTTTTATGAACTCTAAGAATTTTTTTAAGAGAGGTTTAGAAATGAAAGTAGTTGAACCTATTAGAGATACTGATGACATTGAAAGAATTAAGGACTTTTTGAGAAGGAAGAATGAACGAGATTACGTATTATTCCTATTTGGAATTTATACAGGTTTACGAGTTAGTGATATTATTCCAATTAAAGTCAAACAAATCATAGAAGATAAAATTGAAATAAGGGAGAAAAAGACAGGCAAAATAAGACGTTTTCCAATTAATCAACAGTTAAGAAATGCCTTAAATCAATACATTGAGAATAAACAACTTAAAGAATATGATTTTTTATTTCCGAGCAGAAAAAGAGAGAATGGCAAGGGGGTAAAAATTTGTCATATTTCAAGAACTCAAGTGTATAAAATTTTAAAAGAAGCTGGAAATAAATGTGGGATTGAAAATATAGGAACCCACTCAATGAGAAAGACATTTGGCTATCATCATTACAAAAAGAATGGTGATGTAGGTATTCTACAAAGAATATTTAACCATTCAACACCAGAGATTACACTTGGATATATTGGCTATACTCAAGACGAACTAGACCAGAGTATACTAACATTTGACTACTAAATAGACTTTCTATTTAACATAATGAGAAAATGTAAATTCAAAAATAAGAAATAGGCCTATCCCCTTGATATAAAAGAGATTATAGAAAGTGCTTGAAAGTCACAAAATAGAAGATATGTTAAATATATGGCGCCAAAAAAGAGAGGAAAAACAGATGAATCAAAGCAAAGATTACACTCCATTTCTACAGGATAACTTTATTATCTTTAACAAAAATGGTATAATAGAGATGAAGAAAATACCAGACTTTGGTAGCGTGGTATTTACTAGTCAAGATGGCAACATTGTCCAGATTGAAACAACAATTAAAGAAAGATAGCTGACTAGACAACTAGAGGCGTAACATTAAAGCTAAGTAGCTTTTTTGTTGCGTCTCTTTTTGTTTTGAGAAAGAGGAATTAATGAGGAATAAAGACCCAGTAGAGAGTTGAAACCAATAAGCACAATCACAAAGAATCAAAAGAAATGAGGAATAAAAGAACATGGAAACATTACAAACTATTGAAACTAAAATTGACAAACTGATTGAACAGAATAAGAAAGCTATTGAGACGACTGAGGAGGAACTGGTTAAAGCAAACCAAGCTGTTTCAGACGCTCAAGCCAAACTTGTACAGGCTCAAAAAGAAATCAACTCAGAAAAATATGTTGAAGCAAAAGGTGACCTATGGACGGCAGAACGTACAAAAGAATTTCATGAGGGACGTTTGAAAGAATTAACTAGAGATCCATTAGTTACCTATGAAGAATATCATGCGTTGATTGCAGATATCTTTAGATTAGCCGATGAAGAGCAGGATACTTTCTTCACTCCAGCAGTTGCCAAACTAATGGAAATTATAACACTTGGAGATAATGCTATTAAGGCAAGGGAACGTGTAAACGAGGTTCTTAAAAAACTTGAAAAGGATATCTCTAAAAATAATGAAGATTATAAAAAAGCTAAGAACGGCTGGATTTTAAGTGATTTCTTTTCAGGTTTATCTTATACACCAAGAAACGCCCTATACGGATATCAGTATAGTTTGAAAGAAATGGCTGAGAATTTCAAAAAGGGGCAAAGTTAAAAAAGCCCCCTCCCCCCTTCAGCTATCCCCCTACTAAAAAATAGAAAGATGAGGTATATAGAATGACCCTACCTACTGGTAAGTTTGATTTAAACGAATACGGGAAGTATTTAGCGGAAAAGTCTGCTGAGATTTATGAAGAGAAAACTAGACAAGCAGTTGACGCGATGGAGCGACATAGACAAGAATGTTTAGCAAGAGACGCCAAGTGGCAAGCTATCATAGATCGTTCTGGTGAACTATTAAAAGAAAAGAAGGAAAGAAAGCACCAGCAAGAGATTGAACGCTTGACGGAAGAAAAACGCAAAGAGGTTGATAGAGAAGTTAGTCAGCGCCTATCAATGCCTGATGAACACCAGAAAAAACTCAACAAAGCGATGAGCGAAATGCTGAAAGGTTTATCTTAAAGATTCTATAAAAGTAATTAGAAAATATTTTTTGTGAAAGAGGCTGGAGCAACCAGGGAGAAGATGGGGGGATATCCCCCTCCCCCTCGGAGCTTCAGGACTTCACGCCATCACTGTACATATTTTCTCGCGAGCGAGAAAGACAAAAAGGAGTAAATAGGATTGAATGAAACCACTTTAACTAGAAAATGCTCCAAGTGTCATGAGACTAAAGAATTATCTAGCGAAAACTTTTATAGGAAGCATTCGGACAAGAAAGGTTTCTCAAAAGTTTGTAAGCTATGTAATAAAAAGAAAGACGCAGAGCGTTACCAAAAGAAAAAAGACAAGATATTGACCCAAAAGAAACGATACTATAGACGGCAGAAAGAGCGTCAAAATGCAAAAGGCAGTTTACTCAAAGGAGGTGAAAAGTAATGGAAGATATATTTCCTAGTCTACTCCAGAAAATTAAGGCCGAATTTGAAAAAGCTAGGCTTGATAGTGAGATTCTGGAAGAGTTACTAGAAAAGTTAGAAGAGAATAAAGCTAATTATCTGGACGCCAATCAATATGCTATAGAAATTGGTGAAATACTCTCAAAGGTTTTAGGAACTTACTTAAGTAATGAAAGCCTACCAGATGGCAAGATGTACTATAATATCGCTAAACGATTGCTGGAAGATGTTTTAGGTCGAAACTATGACCTTGTAAGTGATTATACTGAAAAAGTTCAAGAAGATTTAAACCTTAGGGCTAACCTTCGCATTCCTGCTCAAGTTCCTGAGTTGAATCAAGATAGGATTGATGGCTTAGTCAATCGTTTAGCTAGTGAAGATGATTTTGGGGCTGTAAAATGGTTGGTGGGTGAAACGATCGTTAATTTTACCCAAAGTATTGTAGATGATACGATTCAAAAAAACGTGGTATTTCAGTATAAAGCAGGACTTAGCCCTAAAATCACTAGACGAACGGCTGGAAAGTGTTGTAAATGGTGCCAAGAACTGGAAGGCAGTTATAAATATCCTTCAGTTCCCCATGATATTTATAGACGTCATAGTAATTGTAGGTGTACCGTTGAATATTATCCGCAAGATGGTAGACGGCAGAATGTACATACCAGAAAATGGAGTAATATCAATCAAGAAGATGTGGAGCGTCGAAAACAGATAGGTATAGAGTCTGCTGAAGAACGTAAAAGAAAACGAGATGAAAGAATTGCTAAGTTTGGGAATCCTAGAAGAAGATTAAGCTAGGCATAAGTTACAGGAGTAGAAAGGTTGTCGTTAAAAATGGAGCTGGATAAGTTTAAAACGATGATGAACGTCAGAAAGCGGATGACTTACTTTCTGAGATTCCAGAGGATGGCAGGAAGTGAAAACCAAGTTACAATAGATGAAGAGGCTTGGAAACTTGTCCTACCTGATCAGTGGAATTTGACTAGTAAGCATGAAAAGGCAATCAGAGAGAGTCTAGAAACATTTGTCCATGATATCAATAAGATAGAGAACAAGCGAGCCAGAAAATACTTTATTATCCATTATTGTTACATGAGGAAGAAAACGGTAAGTGAATGTTTAGAAATTGCTGGGACAAAATCCACTAATTATCATAGATACAAACAGATAGCTGTCTTAAACTTTGCTAGAATCCACCAGAACGGAGAACTAGAAGCATATAAGTAGCCATCAGCTGAATAACTGGAGTCTAGGACGCCCCGTTTTAGGGCTTCATCATATAGAACTCCATGAATCAACTAGAAACCCTTAGAAATGAATCTAGGGGATTTTAGATTTCTGAATATATAGGTTAGTGATATATGGTATAATGGTGATAGGTAATAAAAAAAGCACGTTTGACCGTGCTAGTTTCTTGCCTGCTGAACTCATCATATAGTTAGTGTAGTGGCTCCTTTGTGGGGCTTTTTTTGTGAACATTTTTAGGAACTTTTAAAGAATTTAAAGAAAATATAAGGAAATATGATTTTAAAGAAAATCAGGAATATCAAGGCCTTTACTTACTAATGAAATATAAAAATCAAGCGGTAGCGGAATAACTCAAAATGTGATAAGATAGGGGTATGAATCTGAAAGTGAAACAAAAAATACCATTAAAAATCAAGCGCATGGGAATTAATGGTGAGGGAATCGGCTTTTATCAAAAAACATTAGTCTTTGTGCCTGGTGCTCTCAAAGGAGAAGATATCTATTGTCAGATTACTTCTATTAAACGCAACTTTGTTGAAGCAAAGCTACTAAAGGTCAACAAGAAGTCTAAATTCCGAGTTGTGCCAGCTTGTACTATTTATAATGAATGCGGAGGTTGCCAAATCATGCACCTGCATTATGATAAACAACTGGAGTTCAAGACGGACTTACTTCATCAAGCGCTAAAAAAATTTGCCCCTGCAGGATATGAAAATTATGAAATCCGCCCGACGATTGGAATGCAGGAACCCAAGTACTATCGTGCCAAGTTACAATTTCAGACTCGAAAATTTAAAAATCAGGTCAAGGCGGGCTTATATGCACAAAACTCTCATTACTTAGTAGAGTTGAAAGACTGCCTGGTACAAGACAAGGAAACTCAAGTGATTGCTAATCGTCTAGCAGAATTACTTACTTATCACCAGATTCCAATCACAGATGAGAGAAAAGCTCTAGGTGTCAGAACTATAATGGTCCGACGAGCTAGAAAGACTGGACAGGTTCAGATTATTATTGTTACAAATCGTCAGCTTAATTTAACCCAACTAGTGAAAGACTTAGTTAAAGATTTCCCAGAAGTTGTGACAGTAGCTGTGAATACAAATACAGCTAAAACCAGTGAGATTTATGGTGAAAAGACAGAGATTATCTGGGGAGAAGAGAGTATTCAAGAAGGTGTACTAGATTATGAATTTTCACTATCTCCTCGAGCTTTCTATCAACTAAATCCTGAACAAACAGAAGTCCTCTATAGTGAGGCAGTAAAAGCGCTGGATGTTAATAAAGAAGACCATTTGATAGATGCTTACTGTGGAGTTGGAACGATTGGATTTGCCTTTGCAAAGAAAGTTAAAACACTCAGAGGCATGGATATTATTCCAGAAGCCATTGAAGATGCCAAGCGAAATGCTAAAAGAATGGGATTTGACAATACTCATTATGAAGCTGGAACGGCAGAAGAGATTATTCCTCGCTGGTATAAGGAAGGCTACCGAGCAGATGCTCTGATTGTGGATCCACCACGCACAGGTCTGGATGATAAGTTATTAGATACTATTCTTACCTATGTACCAGAAAAAATGGTCTATATTTCTTGCAATGTTTCGACCTTGGCTCGTGATTTAGTACGTTTAGTAGAAGTCTATGATCTCCATTATATTCAGTCGGTCGATATGTTTCCACACACCGCTCGAACTGAAGCAGTGGTAAAATTAATTAAAAAAGTTTCAAAAAAGTAGTTGACAAAGTTTAAAAAGTGGGTATAATAGTAAGAGTTG
>NZ_JANCPI010000011.1:0-75265 GCF_024295435.1 Streptococcus sp. CF7_Ac1-8
ATATGTTTCTTAACATCTTCTGGCGTAACTGGTGTTCCAACTTTAACTACCACAGGCGTAACTTTTGGTGTTACGATAACTGGTACATTTACAGTTACTCGAATTCCATTTGGTAACTCAATCACAACTGGAATACTTGGTCTTTCACCTGAAATATCTGTTGAAGGTTTGTCACCAATTGAGATAACTTTTGCTCCTTTTGGAATGTGTTTTTCAACATCCTCAGTAGTAATTGGATCACCTTGTTTTTTAACAATATCTTCAATAGGAGTTACAGTTACTGGAATTTCTACAGTCACAACTTTACCATTTGGTAATGTAATCGTTACTTTTACAGGATCCTTCTTACCTGGTGTTGTTAAGTCTGGAAGATCTCCTACCTTAACAGTTGCTCCTTCTGGTACTTTGATTTGTTTCAAGATATCTTCTGGAGTCAATTTATCTTTCGTTACTGGTGTCTCGATTTCCTTAACTGGAGTTACATTTACTGGTACTTCTACCGTAACTACTTTGCCATTTGGCAATTCAATCGTTACCTTAACTGGATTTTTCTTACCTGGCGTTGTTAAGTCTGGAATATTTTCAACCTTAGTAACCTTACCACCTTCTGGAATCGTAATTCCTTTAGTGTAATCCTCTGGGGTTAACGGTGTTGTAGTTACTGGTGTTTCAATTTCCTTAACTGGAGTAACAGTTACTGGAACGTCCACTGTGATAACTTTACCATTTGGCAATTCAATCGTTACCTTAACCGGATCTTTCTTACCTGGTGTTGTCAAGTCTGGAATATTTTCAACCTTAGTAACCTTACCACCTTCTGGAATCGTAATTCCTTTAGTGTAATCGTCCGGTGTTAATGGTGTGGTTGTTACTGGAGTCTCGATTTCCTTAACTGGCGTTACATTCACCGGAACATCCACTGTGATAACTTTACCATTTGGTAATTCAATCGTTACCTTAACTGGATCTTTCTTACCTTGTGTTGTCAAGTCTGGAATATTTTCAACCTTAGTAACCTTACCACCTTCTGGAATTGTAATTCCTTTAGTGTAATCGTCCGGTGTTAATGGTGTGGTTGTTACTGGGGTTTCGATTTCCTTAACTGGCGTTACATTCACCGGAACGTCCACTGTGATAACTTTACCATTTGGTAATTCAATCGTTACCTTAACTGGATCTTTCTTACCTGGTGTTGTCAAGTCTGGAATGTTTTCAACATTCGTTACTTTACCGCCTTCTGGAATCTTAATTCCTTTAGTATAATCGTCCGGTGTTAATGGTGTGGTTGTTACTGGTGTTTCAATTTCCTTAACTGGAGTAACAGTGACTGGAACATCCACAGTATAAGATTTACCATTTGGTAATGTAATCGTTACTTTTACAGGGGGTTTTTCACCTGGTGTTGTTAAATCTGGAAGATCGCCGACCTTAACAGTTGCTCCTTCTGGAATCTTCATTCCTTTTGTATAATCGCCTTCAGTTAAAGGAGTGTTTGTTACTGGTGTTTCAATCGGTGTTGGTTTTGTTTCAACTACTTTAATAGTAGCTGGAACTTCTACTAACACTTTTCCATTTTTATCTTTTACAACTACAGTAACTGGTTTATCCCCTGGAGTTGTTCCATCATATGGAGTTGTTTGTCCTTCTGGAACTTTGTATTCGAATGTTGAACCTTCTGGATAGTCACTTGGTGTGATACTATCTTCAGCTTTAGGTTTATCTTTATCTTCAGCATTTACTGGAGTTAATTGTTCTTTACCTTGAACGACTTTGATCTTCGCAGGTACTTCTACAATTGGATCTCCATCTGAATCTTTCACGACTACAGTAACATCTTTCTCACCTGGAGTTGTTCCATCATATGGAGTTGTTTGTCCTTCTGGAGTCTTGTACTCAAACGTTGAGCCTGCTGGATAATCATCTGGTGTAATGCTATCTTGTGGTTTTGGTTTCTTATCACTTTCAGCATTCACTGGAACATACTGTGTCTTAGATTCTACAACAACAATCTTAGCTGGAATTTCTGTAATTGGTTGCCCGTCTAATTTCGCTACTACCGTTACAGGTTTTTCACCTGGTGTTGTTGTATCTACTGGAGTGTTATCTTTGTATTCAAATGTTGTTCCAGTTGGGAAATCATTTGGATTAATGTTTTCTTTTGGATCTGGCTGTTTCTTAGCTGGATCTACTGGTACATATTTAGGATAACTTTCTACTACTCGTACTGTAGACGGTACTTCAACTAATACTTTATCCCCTTGTTTAACAACAACGGTAACTTTCTTATCACCTGGTGTAGATGTATCTACTTCTTCTTTATACTCAAATGTTGCATCATCTGGGTAATCATTCGGATCAATACTATCTTCAGGTGATGGTTGTTTCTTACCTTCATCCACTGGAACGATTTGTGGATTTCCTTGTACGACCTTCACTTTTGTTGGTACTTCAACAAGTTTATCTTCTCCATCTTTTGCAACGACAACTACATCTTTTTCTCCTGGTGTAGTCGTATCTACTGGAGTTTTGTACTCAAATGTTGTGCCATCTGGATATTGTTCTGGATCAATACTCTTAGAAGCATCTGGTTGTGGTTTGCTTGGATCTGCTACTACGTATTGTGTCTTAGGATCTACTACCACTACTTTTGCAGGAACTTCTACAATTGGTTGACCATTTAGCTTAGCTACAACTGTCACATCTTTTTCACCTGCAGTTGTTGTATCTACTGGTGTCTTATATTCAAATGTTGTACCATCTGGATATTCTCCTGGTGTAACACTATCTTTCGCTTCTGGTTGTTTCTTAGCTGGATCTGCTACTACAAATTGTGGTGTGCTACCTACTACACGTACAGTTGCTGGGACTTCAACAATTGTGTTTCCTTGTGGGTCAAGTACTTCAACAATCACATTCTTATCTCCAGTTGTTGTTACATCGATTGGAGATGTTTGTCCATCTGGAGTCTTATATCTAAATGTAGATCCTTCTGGATAATCTGTCTTATCAATGTTCTTTTCTGGATCTGGTTGTTTGTTGCTTTCATCCACTGGTACGATTTGTGGTACACCTTCAACTACTGTAACTGGTACTTTAACTGTTGTAGTTAATGGTTTATCTTGTCCAGGAACTGTGTACTTAACAGTTACTTCTACTTCAGTATCATCTGTTAATTCAGGAATTGTTACTGGCACTGTATTATCAACAGTAACTGTTGCTCCTTGAGGTAATTTACCTGTAAATGTTCCATCAGCAATTGCTTTTTCAGCTTGAGCTAGTACTTTTTCTTTAGCCTTTTCCTTGTCACTGTTTTTAGCAACTAAAATTTCATCAGCTTCTGGTTTTGGTAAAACTGTTACTGGTACACTTACTGTTTCTGTTAACTTACCATTGTCATATGTTACTGGTACGTCTACTTTAACGTCTGTCGCTCCTGCTTTACCTGCTGTTTCTGGTAATGTTGTTGGTTCACCTTTTGTTCCATCTGTTCCTGGTGTTACAGCTGTTTTTGCTTGTTCAGCGGTTGGTTTTTCACCTTCGAACACGACGATGTTACTTGCTGTTGAACCTACTACCGTTACTGGTACTGGTACTTCGCTAGTTTTAACTACATTACCATCTTTTACATACTCTACAACTGCTGTTGCTGGAGTTTGTACTCCAGTTGCTGTTGTTGCCGGTACTGTTCCAGCTTTAACTTCTTTAACTCTTACAGTTACACCATCTGGCAACTTAGTTGTCGCTGTAGCTGCTTCCACTGCTTTCGCTTTAACAGCTTCTTCTAATCCTGTGCTATCTTTAAGAACTGTTACTCCTGTAGGTGTTACTTTTGGTAAGACAACAACATCTACTTTCGTTTCTACAGGGATTGTTTCAGTTCCTTTTGTATAAGTTACTGTTGCTGGCACTTCTAATGTTTGACCTGCTTTTTTAGCTGTTGTTGGAATATCAGCAATATCATTTTTAGTTGGAGTAAAGCCGTCTACAGCTGTAGGATTTACTTTTTCTTTCAACTGATCATTTGTTACAGTATCACCTTCAACTGTATACAATTTATTTGTTTCTTGATCTTTTACAGTAATTTTATAAGTAGTTGAATTCACAGCAGTGTCTGCACCTTTATTTGTTCCAGTATCCGTTTCAGTATCTGCAGTAACGACATTTCCGTTACTATCTTTTACTTCAACTTTAACTGTGTAAGTACCAACTTCTGATAATTTAACAGCTGCTGCTTCTGCTGCACTACTATATTCTGTTACTGTTCCTGAAGGAGATGTTAACGTTACTTTTGTAACTGTTGTTTCCTTTTTATTTGGAGCAGTTGTCGCATCATCTTCTCTATCTGTAATTGTTACTGTAGCTGATTTTTGTTTCACTAAGTCTACTGTAGCACCTTTTACTGTAGTATAAGAAGTGGAGCTAATAGATGGAGCATCATTTAATACAGACGCTTTATCTGAAGAACTTGCTGTTTCCACTGCATCGACTGTTCCATTGAATCCTGATGAAGTAGAAATCGTCCATTTATCTCCAGTTTTTGTTGCTGTTACGGTAGAGTTATCATCAGCAGTCCATTTGTTTAGTCCTTTATCGTATCTAACCGTTACAACCATTCCTTTATTAGTATCAGTTGCTGAATCTGCTGAACTATTGGCTGCATTTTCTTTGTTATAAGTTGTTAGTGTACGAAATACATTATTAACTGCTGTAACTTTTCCTTCTGCATTTAATGTACGAGTATATTCGTAAACATTAAAAATCGTTTCGCCATCTTTATTCACATCAACATATAGGTCACGTTTTAACCAAGTTGTTGTTCCATCGCTGTTAAGAGTTTTCTTCTCAGCAGTCTCACCAGATAACTCCCATCGTCCAGTAACTTTATTGAATGTTGCTGCTACATTCTCTCCAAGTCTAGTTTTTAAGGCTACTTCTGCCCTTGTAAATGTTGCTGTTATATTTTCACTATTTGCAGTTACGTTAATCGTATCTGTTGCAGCATTTGCTGTTGCTGTTGGAAGAACTTTTAGATTGAAAGTTTCACCAACTGTACCAATTTCATCATTGACATTTACAGCAGTATTTGTTGTTTCTGAGACAACCCACTTACCATTTTTAGCAACAACTTTTGTGTTTGTTCCATCTGGTAATGTAATCGTTGCTTCTGAAGCCCCTCTAGAAATTGTAATCGGAACTTCTGTATCATAAGCATGTACATTTTTTATAGATACTGAAGGTGCAATTTTAAATGTTGCATGTGCATATGCTTCATTGGCATTTGTCTCTTTATAATCTCTTGCATAGATTGAAACTCTGTAAATCCCAGCTTCTGTTGGTGTTCCTTTAAATCCATTTGGATTATTTTCAGTCATATCAGCTGATGCAATGGTGAAACCGACACCTGGAATTTTTGTCTCATCTCCTGTTAATTCTGTAGGAGTAGCAGCATCGGTACCTGTCGTTCCTGTAATCTTCGCTCCAGAAACCCCAAGAATTGCACGTCCTACAGTTTCTGTAATTGTAGTTGTACGTCCGATTGGTGCTCCATTTTCATCCGTTAAAGTATAAGAAACTCTTCTATCATTTGGTACTCCAGCATGCGAAGCTCCAGCATCTCTATATTCTACTGGAACAGTTAGTGCTTCTCCTACTTTACCTTCTTTAACAGCATTGTTGATTTCTAGGGTAGGTGGTGTTCCATCTTTCCATGCTGTTCCACCAAATCTATGATCATCTAATGGAATCGTAACACTTTTACCAGTATTAGTATTTTTAAACGTTACTCGAGCTTTTACTTGTTGATAGTTAAATGGACTTCTATGAGTTACAACCCCTTGTACACTATCTGTTGCTTTATCATAAAATAAACCATTTGGAAAATTAAAGACATTGAAATCTGAAACAGTCCAGCCAGCCTTTTTAGCAGCTTCTGTTACTTCAATACGTTTACTTACATCTTTAATGTATACTTTATCGATTCCTTGTTCATATCCAAGTTTATAGATACTAGAAAGCAGATATTCATATGGTCCATTTCCATAGTAGGTTGCTGGGACTTGACTTGAAATTGTTGTACCATTATATCTTTGTTTTCCTCGCCATAGAGGAGCTTCTTCGATAATTTTTTGTACCTTTTCTGCTGGCAACTTCAAACCATAGTCAATACGAGCCCTTACATCATTCTCTTTACCTAAATACGTATAGTTAGATGGTCCAGGGCTAGGTCTTGTGCCAGATCTTTGATCAGAGAATACTCTAAACTCTAAGTCTGCAGCATCAGCTTTTTTCTCTGGCGTATTAACACCTAAATCACCCTCGCCTGCATGGTGACTACCAAATGGCATTGTATAGGTATCCCAACCCGTAAAGTTTTCTCGTGATACTGTACTTGTACTTCCGATAATATCTTTCGCAGTTGGTTGCGCTGGATTTGTTGGTGTGATTGTATCACTTGTTCCTGTGGTTGTTGTAGCAGTAGTTGCAGCGTCGTTAGTTCTAAATCCACTTTCCCCATTACCTGGGATAGCTTGTCCATTTCTTGGGTCTTGGTTTTTATTTACTTTCTCTTCAGTTGTTTCTGATTTGATACTGTTTAAAATGACAAGGCTACTTGAAAGTTGTTTAGCTTGTGCATCCACTTTTTCCTGTGTTTTTGTATCATCGTTTAAAAGCTCTTTTGCTTTATTAACCAAGTTTTTAGCATCATCAATGACTGATTTTGTTTTCTTGTCTTCAGTTAATTGACTCAATCTACCTTCAACTTTAGCAACTAAATCTTCTAATGATGCTGTATTAATAGCAACTTTTTCTGCCTCTACATTTGGATTTTGAACTTCACTATTTTGTTTGTCAGCGGCAGACTCTTTTACAGAAGTATTATTTTGTCCATCGGCCTCTTTAGCAGTAGCAGACCCTTGTCCAGTAACTTCCTTAGAGGGTTCCGGGGACTTCTCATTTACATTTTGAGGATTTTGAACTTCTGTATGTTCTGTATTAGTTACTGGTTCAGCAGCTTGGACGCTTCCTCCACCAAGGAAAAACAATCCAGTAGCTACAGCCACACTAGCCGCACCAAAACTAACCTTACGAATACTGTAACGTGTGAATTTCTCCACTTGCGATTGGCGAACATGACGCCCTTTGGGTTTAAACATTCCCTTACTCCTTTTTCTGATAATTATCAGTTAATATATCTAAGAAGGCTAAATAAAAAGCCCCCCCCCTAAAATATATGAGTATGTTTTAAAGGGTTACAAATAATTATACTCTTTTTTTTCCTATAAATCAAGCATTTTCAAGTATAATCGCTAAAGTAATTTCACAAACTTCTCTTTAAGGTAAACCCTTACAAAAATAGAATTTATATTACTTTAGTGATTTTCTATATTATTTGATTGTTCGTATGATTTGATTATAAAAATGAATTTTCTGATATTTTTTATCAGGTCTTCATTGACTTTTAGCAACAGATAAGGGATTACAGAATGAAGCTAGATGCACAAGTTCTACCCAAAATAGCTGTAAAATCTAGAAGTTCCTCCAGCTTTATAAAATAAAGTCTATAAAAAAACAAGGCCCAGTTTTAAAGACAAAACTAGGCTTGCTATCTATTTTATTTTCCATCCTTCACTTCTTTGGTTGCTACATCATCTCCAAACCATTTTTGGCTAATCTCTTGGAACTTTCCTTCTTGGTATAGTTCAATAAAGGCTTGGTTTAAAGCTTGCAGTAATCTCTTGTCTGCTGGTCTAACTCCGACCGCAAAGGATTCACTTTCAAATCCAGCTGAAAAGACATTGTAGTCATTTAATATTCCTTCAGACTGAAGATAGTAATTAGCATACACTCGGTCAATCAACAAGGCATCAATTCGGTCATTCTTCAAATCAATCAAGGCTTCATTGAAACTCTGGTATTGATTGGCCTTCTGGTCTTTGACACGATTTTTCAATAAATCTGGCTGGGCTTCAAAGTCTAGATAACCAGAGGATCCAGCTTGAGCTCCCAAGGTCTTATCCTTCATATCCTCTACTGAATGAATCTGCTGACTTTTCTTCGCAACCAGAACTTGCTGATTTTCCATATATGGAATGCTAAAGGCAACCTTTTCTCGGCGTTCATCAGTGGCAGAATAGCCATTCCAGATGGCATCTATGGTTCCATTTTGCAGTTCCGTCTCCTTCATATCCCAGTCGATTGGCTGAAATTGAACCTTAAAACCTAATTTTTCAGAGACAGCTTGCGCTAAATCAATATCAAAGCCTGTATATTGGCCATTCTTTTCTTCAAAACCCATGGGTACAAAGGTATTGTCAAAGCCAATAGTAATGGTTCCCTGCTCTTGATACTTATCCCAGTTATCCTGCTTTGGATCACTAGCTTTCTGAGTACAGGCCGTTAAAAAGAGAGTCAGGAGAGAAACCAATACTAAAGCAATTTTCTTATTAGTCATCGGGACCTCCTACTTGGGCTCAACCTTGAGAATCTGATCTGCGATATTTTCAGCGAATTGTAAATCGTGGGTAACCACAATCTGCGTCATTCCAAGTTCCCTATTTTGCAAGATCAGTTTTTCCACTTCCAAGCGCAATGCTGGATCTAGGGCAGAAGTTGGTTCATCGTAGCCAATGATTTCTGGGTCAATCATCATAGCACGCGCCAAGGCCACCCGCTGCTTTTGTCCACCTGATAGTGAAAATGAATAGGCATTTGCATGTCCTGCCAGTCCCAACTGTTCCAGGAGCCCACGCGCCTTCTTCTCAGCCTCTTCCTGCTTCATTCCCATTGTTTTCACAGGAGATAAGGTCAAATTATCTAGAACTGATAAATGAGGAAACAGTTGAAAATCTTGGAAGACAAATCCTAGTAGATTTCGCTTCTCCAATTCATCCAGTTCTAAAGGTTCTCCATTATAAAAGATTTGCCCTGAATCAATGGTTTCAAGACCTGCAAGCATACGTAAGAGAGTTGTCTTACCTCCACCAGAAGGCCCAACAATAGCCAGGATTTGCTTTTCAGGAATTTTTAGACTGAAATTAGATAAAATTTGCTTTTCACCAAAGCCCTTATTGATATTTCGTAATTCTAACATGGCAGCCTCCTATCTATAGTAACTGTACTTCTTCTCAACTTTTTTGGCAAGGATGGTCACAATACCAATCAAAATTAAGTAAATGGCTCCTGCCAAGAACATAGGAACTAGGCTAGCATCACGGTTTGCAGCTGTTCGACTAGCCAAGATAAGATCTGAAATTCCAAGTGCATAGACCAAAGAAGTATCCTTGACCAAACTCATAACTTCGTTAAATACACTAGGAAGAACAATCTTGGTCACTTGGGGCAAGATAATATAGCGAACTGTGTCAAAGGGACTAAACTTCAAAACCTTAGCAGCCTCATATTGACCTTTAGGAATGGTATCAATCCCCCCACGGAAGATTTCAGCAAAGTAAGCCGCATAATTGAGAACAAAAGCAATGATAGCCGCAGGAAGACGGTCCAAACGAATCCCAATACTTGGCAGCACATAATAGATAAAGATTAATTGCAAGAGCAAGGGTGTGCCTCGCATAATCCAAATATAAATATTAATCAAATGATGGAGGGGCTTCCAATGGACTTGCAAGGCAAAGGCAATCAAAACGCCCAAGGGAATAGAAAAAATCAAGACCAGTGCAAAAACCTGCAAAGTCATGCTTGCACCGCTCAATAAACTCGGTAATATCTCAAACAAATAAGACATACTGCACCTCCTAAAAATAATTGTTCCTATTATAGCACAAGAGATTAGTGTTTACAAATGCTTTCTGTTGCTTATTGATAATTGAGTTTTTACTTATTTTTTCTTTAAAATCATTTTCATCAATTACTGTTATTTTTTAGAATCGTATTCATCTTTGTATTCATTTTTATAAACATCTTTGCCCCTATAGTTGAGAACCTTGCAATTTGATTCTAATAGTTTCCAAAAGGAGCAGTGAGTCATTTCACTGTATTTATTTTTGAAAAAACCACTCCCCCTTCAAGAAGATGATTTTACAGATTTGAAATCTGACTATCCTATTTATGTTTCCTGGATTTTAAATCCACATTTTTAGTCAAACAAAAAAACACAAGCCGTAGCCTGCGAAAACATTATCTATTCTAAATAGTCTTTTTCTGTAATTACTTTTAATCTAGTAGAATAATTCTGGAATGTTGAGAATTTAAAGCGTTTAGGATCTTCAAGTTTGTTTCTATCATTTATTTCTAAAGCGCGGTTATAATCTATAATAGCTTTCACTAACTTATTAATTATAGCTTTATCGTTATCCATCACTTTATAATAATCTTCGATTTTCCGAAGGCGGAAAGTTGTATTTAGTAAGTAGCTTTTGTCTTCTAAAATCAAGGTTTTACCAATATCTAATCCTTCAACATATCCTTCTTTTGCCGAATTTCTTAGCTTATACTTCAACTGATACTTTTTAGGAATATAACTTCTAAATGGAATCAAGAAAGTCAATCCCTGTATTTTGACAACAGTTACCGCAAATCCCCTTCCTTTATTCATTACTTCCTTTGTCTTAAAATCATAATCCATCGCTTGAATAAGGTCATAATCCTTGCACATTTTTAAATCAATTTGACCTAATTTTAACTTCTTACTTTTCATTCCTATTCCTTAGATAAAAAGCTCACTAAAAAGTGAGCAACATTTCCAATGAGATACTTCTGTTGACGAGCGCGTCTCTCCGCCCCCTCATTGCCTAACGATAAGGCTTGACGAATCGAAAGGAGGTGAGTTTTCCTGTTTTCAATTCTTCTTATTCTTACACATTTTTTTAATTTTGTCAAACAAAAAATACAAGCCCTATCCTGGATATGTAATCTATTTTGAAATTTTAAGATAAGAGTTTTGAAATAAAAACAAAACTCTACCCTTCTAATGAAACAATCTTAACCTGATTTACATACAAATTCTCGTCACATTGCAATAAAACTTCAGCCATATTTATTTGAAAAAAAAAGTAAAAAACCGCAATTGTTATCTAGTAATAACTTGCAGTTTTCTGTAATGTATGGATTCTTACAATCTCTCATACAATTCTTGCATTTGCACATCATCTGGAACCAGTTTTAAGTAAACTTGCGCATTGACTTTTGCTTCCTCAAAGTAGCCCAATTCACGCAAGAGATAGATATAGTGTTCCAGAAATTCTGGATTATCCTTTAAATCTCCTGCCAACTCTTGGTAAAGCTCATAGGCAGTATCCAAATCGTCCATTTCTTGATAGGAACGAGCAATCATCCACTTGGTCAAAAGATTTTCTGGCTCATCACTTTGTAAGTCTAAAATATCCTCATAACGTTCCTGTTCTAGATAAATAGTAGCTAGACGGAGTAAGATTTCTTCCGTATCATCAGCGTCTTCTTTTGCAGTAAGGAGGTAGTTTTCTGCACCACTGGTATCATGCAATTCATAAGAGAATTGTGAAGCAGCTAGCAAGAGGCGAGTTTCAAAGGGATTTTTCTCTAAGCCTTGCTTAGCGATACGCAGGGCTTCTTGAACTTGATGTTCCTTATGTAAGGCCTGACTATAACCATACTCATAGCCTTCAAAGTCAGGAGAAATGGTATCAAGCTGCTTAAAGTAGAGGACAGCTTTTTGGTATTCTTCTTGATCAAAGTAAAGACTGGCCAACTCAAAAGCTGTTAGGTCATCGTATTCTAACTCCAGGGCTTTTTCTAAAAACTCTGTAGCCGTTTCAAATTTCCCCAACTGTGCATAGGCAAAGCCAATCCGTTGATAGGTAGAAATGCCTGTTTGCTCATAAATCGAGCGATTATCTAACTGGGCATAGCCTTGAATGGCCTCTTGATAATTTTCCAACTCACTATCCAACTCTGCTAATCCCAATATCAAGAGAGGATCTTCTGAGTAAGTCAAGGCCTCCAATAATTTCTCACGCGCCACATCTGTCAAACCTTCCAACTGGTAAAGGTCTGCCTTCAGAGCCAAAGCCGAAACATACCAGTCACTGTCAGCTTGGATTTCCTCAAGATAGGCAAAGGCTTCTTCAATTTGACCATCCTCACTAGCAATAGCTGCTAGATTAAGATTAACCTCTGGGAAATCCCCTTCAATTTTCAAGTAAATTTCCTTGGCCTGAGGATAAAAACCAATCCCTTCAAGATAAGTTGCCAACTCATACAGAAGGTCACTTGGATCATTTTCTAAAGCTTTGACGAAATAGTGCTCAGCCTTGGTTAAATCTTGCTCCTCCAAAGCCTGTAACATCTGTTGACTATTGTTCACTCTTAGCTTCCTCTCCTTCTAGTTCATATAGGCCACTGACTACCTTATACCATTCAAAAATCGCTGAAATGACAACCTTAGCAGAAGCATAAACAGGAATACCGAGCAAGACTCCCCAGATACCAAACATGGATCCTGAAGTTAACAAAACAAAGAGAACATTAATGGGATGGATGTTTAATTGACTTCCCAAAATCAATGGAGAGACAAAACGGCCTTCAATAGTTTGTTCTACGATAAAGACAATCACCACTTTTAAAAGCATGACTGGCCCGGCAATCAAGCCCAATACTAGGGCAGGAAGCATGGCTAGGAAGCTACCAAGATAAGGAACCAGATTTAAAATACCAGCAGTAACACCCAGCGTAACCGCATAACGTAGACCGATAATCTTGAAGAAGATCATAAACATTACTGCTACAATAATAGCTACTGTTACTTGCCCTCTAACATAGTTGGACAACTGCTGATTCACATCTGATAAAACTTGTCCTACAGGTTCTTTCAATTTCGTTGGCATGAATTGAGTCAAATAGTTACGCAATCCTTTCCCATCACGCAAGAGATAAAAGAGCATGAAAGGAACAATAATCAAAGCAACAATCACTTGAGATGCCCCGCTAATAAAGGCACTCACCCAGTTAACTGCCTGAGAAGAAACCTTACTTGCCCAAACTGTAGCCTGACTTGAGAAGTTTGTCAACACTTGCTCTAACTGAGGTCTGAAATCATCTGGCAAACGTTTGGTTACCAAATCATCAATAACGCGATCAGCATCTTCCAGGTAGACTGGAACATTCCTTGCAAAACTTAAAACCTGACGTTGCAGATTTGGAATAGCTACTGCCAAGCCCCAAATGATAAAGAGAGCGATGATGACAAAGACAATACTGATTGCGATAACACGATTGATTTTGCGTTTTTCCATCCAATCAACAATAGGATTTAATAAATAATATAGCAAACCAGATAGAATGACTGGCAACATCACAACTGCCAAAAAGTCTAAAACAGGTGAAAATAGAAAACTAATCTTACTTAAAATAAAAAGATTCAGTCCCAATAATAAAGTTACCAAAAATACCGTAATGGCCTTGTTATCCAAAAACCACTTGAAAAACCAAGATAGGCTAAAATGTTTCTCTTTTTGCTCCATAAATACTTCCTTTCTATTGTTCTCTCATTATACCATTTTTAAATCAAAATAACTCTTTTTTAAAGTGCTTACATGGAGACAGCAACATAAAAAATCTCCTCAAAAGAGGAGATTCGATTAGTCTTGAATATGACGGTCTAAGTTCTTCTGATAATCAGCATTGGATTTGGCTTTTTCATCAGCAAATTTCTTGCGGAACTCATCCATTTCTTTAGTAGTGACAATCTTATCTTGGATTTTCAGATACTTGTAGCTATTTTCACTAGTCTTGTCACCTACCCAGCCACCGGCACCACTGCCAGGAACCATTTTCGTCACTAGCATTTGAGCACCATCAGAGTATACTGGAATAACAAGTGCACTATCTGACAACCAAGCTTGAGCCTTAGAATATTTGGAATAACGTTTTTGAAGGTCTGTTTTCTCACTATTTGCATCATCAATCAGTTCTTTGTATTTATCCAATCCAACTGTTTTAATAACTGGATTGTCTGTTCCTGGTGCCACACCAAGAGCACTTAGGAGACTTGGACCTGAAGTTGGATCAAATACATCTAGATAAGTCGATGGATCAGCAAAGTCTGGATTCCAACCACTGACTGCATTAATATCCCAGTCAGTATTTGCATTGGAAGTAGCTAGAACAGTCATACTTCCCAATTCATCATCAGAAACCTGTTGAATGTCAACAACCACATTTTCAGAGCCTAAGGCTTCCTCAATGGATTGTTTATAAGACTGAACCTGACGAATAAAATCTGGATTTGATGAAGAAATTGGCAAATCTAAATGAATTGGGAACTGGACTCCATCAGCTTGAAGGGTTTTCTTAGCAGCTTCAAACTTAGCTTTAGCCTTGTCTACATTATGAAGTGAATCTTGGGCATCATCAAGACTAACATCTTTCCAGACATTATCCAATTTATCCAATTCTGTCTTAGTAACTTGACCAAATGTTTGATCTCCTACTTGAACAAATGTTGGAGGAGTGAAACTTGTCCGTAACTTACGAGGTCCTACTTCATCACCAAATACTTGAGAGATCCCTGCTTTACGATCTACCGCAAAAGTCAAGGCTTGACGGAAATCTTTGTTTAACAAGGCTTTCTTAGTAGATGTTTTTTCTGCATCACTTGTTTTAGCAGTGTGATTGTAATTTACACGGTCGATATTGGTTGAGATATAAAAAACTCCTCCACGCTGTTGACCATACACAATATTATCCTTGTATTTTTCTTTTAGACGTTCATAGTTAGCAGAGTTTTTAAAGAGTGGTGCAGCTGGATAGTGTCCCTCATCAAAACCGCGTCCTAGAGAGTCTGCATCTTGACCATCAAAGAAGGATAACTTGATATCATCAATAAAGACATTTTGTTTATCCCAGTAGTTTTGATTTTTGGTCATTTCGATAGAAGACTTAGATGTAAGACCTTTTAGGAGATAAGGCCCATTGTATAGAATGCTCGTTACATCAGTTGGTTTACCAAAGTCATCTCCCTTAGAAGCTAAAAAGTCTTCATTGACTGGTGCAAGGACTCCCATTGTTGTTTTTGAATTCCAGAAAGACTCTGGATGATTCAAAGTATAAACAACAGTATAATCGTCAATTGCTTTTACACCAACAGTAGAAAAATCCGTTGTTTTCCCATTTACATAGTCATCCAATCCTTTGATAGAATCCTGTACGAGATAAAGAGCCTGTGATTTCTTATCTGCTGCGTGTTTCAGACCAGTTACAAAGTCTTGAGCCTTGACTTCACCATACTCTTCCCCCTCGTTGGTATACCATTTTACACCCTGACGGATTTTATAGGTGTAGGTCAAACCATCTTTGGAAACAGTCCAATCTTCTGCAACTGATGGAACCAGATTTCCATATTGGTCATTTTCAAGTAAACCGTCAATAACGTTACCTGTGACCTGTTTAGTGCTGACATTTCCTGAAACTGTATAATCCAGAGTCGAAGGATCTGATGAAAATACATAGGCATAAGTAACTGGTTTATTTGCTTCTTTATTAGCACTACCAGATGAACACGCTGCTAGGACAGCTGCCGAGAGTACAGCAACTCCTGCTGCTAGGAAAACACGTTTTTTCATAAACAAACTCCTTTGCAATTTGTATAGGATTATTATAGCACTTTTCAAAAGGAAATCAATACAAAATCAAGCTTGATTTAATATATTATTGTTTTTATCTATGCGTTGTAGAGTTTCAACACTGCATTTTTTGTGATATAATAGTCTTATCTTTATATAGAGGTAAAGTTATGAAAGAAACTGTTTATTTTGGAACTTATACACGTCGTACTTCCCAAGGGATTTACAAGGCAGACTTTGATACAGAAACTGGTCAGCTTTCAAATCTAGAACTTTTTGCAGCTGAGCCAAGTCCAACCTACCTTGCCTTTGACCAGCACCAACATTTATACACCGTTGGTAGTCAAGACGATAAGGGAGGAATTGCAGCCTATCAAACTGACGGGACTTTATTAAATCATGTCGTTGAGGAAGGAGCTCCTCACTGTTATGTTGCCGTTGATGAAAAGCGTAATTTGGTGTACGCGGCAAACTACCACAAGGGACAGGTCCTTGTTTATAAACGTCAGGAAGATGGTCGTCTTCTACTTAGTGATGTGGATCAACATAGTGGCCAAGGTCCACATGAAAATCAAGCTTCTCCCCATGTTCACTACACAGACTTAACACCTGACCACTATCTAGTGACTTGCGACTTGGGAACTGACCAAGTCATCACTTATGACCTTGATCAAGAAGGAAAATTATCTAAGCTCTATACCTACCACAGCCAGCCAGGGGCAGGCTCACGCCACATCATTTTCCATAACCACTATAAAATCGCTTATCTCATTTGTGAACTCAATAGCACTATCGAGGTTCTAATCTACGATGGTGTTGGAGAATTTGAACGCATGCAAGTTATTTCAACTCTACCAGACGGTTATGAAGGCTTTAATGGTACTGCTGCTATTCGTCTCTCTAAAGATGGTAAATACCTCTACGCCTCTAACCGTGGTCATGATTCTATCGCAGTATATACAATTCTTGCGGACGGTAGCTTAGAGTTGTTAGAAATCGTTCCGACACATGGTCAGACTCCACGTGATTTTGATTTGACACCGGATCAAGAATTTGTCATTGCTGTCCATCAGGACTCTGACAATGCAACCGTCTTTAAGCGCAATTCTGAAACTGGACGTCTAGCAGAACTTTCCAACGACTTCCATGTTCCCGAAGCGGTCTGCATCAGTTTTGCCCCTTAAGAATACATAAAAAATGAACTTGATAATTCAAGTTCATTTTTTCTTATAGTCTTTTTCCGACATTAATACGGTTAATGGCACGTTGCAGTGCAATCTTAGCACGACGTTCTTGGTCAATCAAGTGTTTGTCTTGTGCTTCTTCAATTTCACGCTCCGCTCGAAGTTTGGCACGTTCTGCACGACTAACATCGATATCACGAGCACGTTCTGCAGAGTCAGCAACAATTGTGATAACGCCATTGGCAACTTCGATAACACCCCCGTTTACTGCAATCCAGTTCACGTGATCTTCATCATCAATACGTTTTACCTTTACTTCATCAACTGCTAAAACCGCAATCATATTTTCATGTCGTGGCAAGATCCCCATCTCACCATCCAGAGTTCGAACCGATACATAGCTGGCATGGTGATCATAGACGAGACCATCTGGTGTCACGATCTGGACAGTTAACTGAGCCATAGATCACCTCTTAAAATCCCATTTTTTCAGCTTTTGCAATCACATCTTCGATAGAACCTACACCACGGAAGGCATCTTCTGGCAAGTGATCATGTTTACCATCAAGGATTTCCTTAAAGCCACGTACAGTTTCAGCAACTGGAACATAAGAACCTGGCTGACCAGTAAATTGTTCCGCAACGTTGAAGTTTTGCGACAAGAAGAACTGGATACGACGGGCACGAGCAACTAAGGTCTTTTCTTCATCAGAAAGCTCATCCATACCAAGGATAGCAATGATATCTTGCAATTCATGGTAACGTTGAAGAACGCGTTTTACTTCAGCAGCAACTGCATAGTGCTCTTCTCCAACGATTTCAGGTGCCAAGGCACGTGAGCTTGAAGCAAGTGGATCCACGGCTGGGTAGATACCCAATTGTACCAACTTACGTTCCAAGTTTGTTGTAGAATCCAAGTGAGCGAAGGCTGTTGCTGGCGCTGGGTCAGTATAGTCATCCGCTGGCACATAGATAGCCTGGATAGAGGTTACAGAACCCTTTTTAGTTGATGTGATACGCTCTTGCAATTGACCCATTTCTGTAGCAAGTGTTGGTTGGTAACCAACGGCTGATGGCATACGACCCAAAAGGGCGGATACTTCTGAACCAGCCTGAGTGAAACGGAAGATATTATCGATAAAGAGAAGCACGTCTTGTCCTTCTACATCACGGAAGTATTCAGCGATTGTCAAACCAGTAAGGGCAACACGCATACGTGCTCCTGGTGGCTCATTCATCTGACCAAATACCATGGCTGTTTTCTCGATAACGCCTGATTCTTTCATTTCCCAGTAAAGGTCATTTCCCTCACGAGTACGTTCCCCAACACCAGTGAATACTGAGATACCACCGTGTTCTTGGGCAATGTTGTGAATCAATTCTTGGATCAAGACGGTTTTACCAACTCCGGCACCACCGAAAAGTCCAACCTTACCACCTTTAAGGTAAGGGGCAAGAAGGTCGATAACCTTAATCCCTGTTTCAAGGATTTCAGAAGAGGTAGACAACTCATCAAAAGTTGGAGCTTTTTTATGAATTGGCTGACGCTCTGCATCTTCTGTAAAAGGAGCTTCCAAGTCAATGGTATCTCCCAAAACATTGAAGACACGTCCCAAAGTTTCTTTACCTACTGGTACAGAGATTGGACGACCTGTGTCCAATACTTCCATTCCACGAGTCAACCCATCTGTTGATTCCATGGCGATAGTACGAACCATACCATCTCCCAACTCTAAGGCTACTTCAAGGACGATTTTTGTTTTTCTTTCGTCATTTTTGTAGACGACAAGTGCATTGTTAATCTCAGGAAGTTTTTCCCCTGCTGCAAACAAGACGTCTACAACGGGACCGATAACCTGAGCAATTTTACCTGAACTCATCTCCTTCTCCTATTCTATATAAGATACTGTCGGTTCCTAGTTTAACTAGGTCCTAAGTTCATTTTCATACGAGCTGGACTAGAGCCTATTCTAAGGCACTAGCTCCTGCTACGATTTCTGTAATTTCTTGTGTAATCGCCGCCTGTCTGGCACGGTTATACTGAATTGTCAAATCATTAATGACTTTCTTAGCATTATCTGTCGCTGTTTGCATGGCTGTCATACCCGCAGCATTTTCAGCTGTCTTAGCGTCGATAATAGCACCATAAATCATACTTTCTGCAAACTGAGGCAACAACTGCTCCAAAATTTCTTCTCGGCTAGTTTCCAATTCAAAGGTCAAGCTGTAACTGTCATCCGCTTCATTTGGATCCAAGTCAACAATCGGAAGCATTTGCTCCACACGCATTTGACTAGTTAGCGTATTGACATGGTGGTTATAGCAGACATAGAGTTCATCAAAAAGTTCATTTTGGTACATTTCAACAGTTTTTGAAATAATCTTACGGACTTCATCAAAGCTTGGTTGATCTGCCAAGCCACGTAGTTCATAAAGTGGCTGAATACCGCGAGCCTTAAAGAAATCAGCTCCCATTCCACCAATACAGATCATTTCAAAACCTGTACCATCTGGATGGTATTCTTCCTTCAACTCCATAACGGCTTTCAGAATAGAGGAATTATAACCTCCAACCAAACCTCGGTCTGAAGTAATGACGATATAGCCTGTCTTCTTAACTGGACGGCTAATCAACATCGGATTAGTTGAACTACCAGCTCCATTCCCATGAAGAATATCCGTCAAAAGTTTACGAACTTTCTGAGCATAAACTTGGAAGTTGCGAGCAGCTTCTTCAGAACGACCTAGCTTAGCAGCTGATACCATCTGCATGGCATTAGTGATTTGACTCGTATTTTTTGTTGAGGCGATTTTTGTTTTAATATCATTTAGAGATACTGCCATCTGACACCTCTATTCTTACTGGAAGCTGGTTTGATTGAGAAACTCTGTAATCGCAGCATCCAAGACTGCTTCTTCTGGCAAGTCTTTTGTATCACGAATGGTTTCCAAAATCTCTGGATGTTGAGCATCAAAGAAGGCATGGAACTCTTCCTCGAAACGAACAATATCATCTACTGGAACAGTATCCAAGAAACCATGTGTCAAAGCATAGAGAATGGTTACTTGTTTCTCAACAGGTAATGGTTTGTGAACAGGTTGTTTCAAGACCTCAACGGTACGACGGCCACGGTTCAATTTAGCCTGTGTTGCTGCATCCAAGTCAGAACCAAACTTAGTGAAGGCTTCCAACTCACGATATGAAGCAAGGTCGATACGAAGTGTACCAGCAACCTTCTTCATAGCTTTGATTTGTGCAGAACCACCTACACGAGATACAGATGAACCCGCATCGATGGCTGGACGAATACCTGCATTGAAAAGACCATCACCAAGGAAGATTTGTCCATCAGTGATAGAAATCACGTTGGTTGCGATATAGGCTGAGATATCTCCTGCTTGTGTCTCGATAAATGGTAGGGCTGTAATCGATCCACCACCAAGTTCATCAGAAACTTTAGCTGAGCGCTCAAGCAAACGGCTGTGAAGGTAGAAAACATCCCCTGGGAAGGCTTCACGACCTGGAGGACGACGAAGCAAGAGAGACAGTTCACGATAAGCGACCGCTTGTTTTGAAAGATCATCATAAACAATCAAAACATGCTTACCTTGGTACATAAATTCTTCCGCCATGGCAACCCCAGCATAAGGAGCTAGGAAAAGCAATGGAGATGGTTGTGAAGCAGAGGCTGTCACAACGATTGTGTAGTCCAAGGCACCGTACTGACGTAGTGTTTCTACTTGCGTACGAACTGTTGATTCTTTTTGTCCAATCGCAACGTAGATACAGATCATATCTTGACCTTTTTGGTTCAAGATTGTATCAATCGCAATGGTTGTTTTCCCTGTCTGACGGTCCCCAATAATCAACTCACGTTGACCACGACCAATCGGTACAAGGGCGTCAATAGCTTTCAAACCAGTTTGCAGTGGTTCTGATACAGATTTACGTTGCATAACACCAGGAGCTGGCGCTTCTACTGGACGAGTTTTATCAGTGTGGATTTCTCCAAGACCATCAACTGGACGGCCAAGTGGATCCACAACACGACCAATGAGACTTTCACCTACTGGAACTTCCATGATTTTACCTGTACGTCGGATTGTATCACCTTCACGGATATCCGTAAAGTCACCTAGGATGATAATACCGACATCAGTTGACTCCAAGTTTTGAGCCATACCATAAGAGCCGTTTTCAAAAATCAACAACTCTCCACTCATGGCATTTTCAAGACCGTGAGCACGCGCGATACCGTCCCCGATATAGGTAACAACACCTGTTTCAGTCACATCAAAATTGGGTTTGAAATTTTCAATTTGTTGCTTAATTAAAGCGCTGATTTCTTGTGCGTTAATTGCCAAAAGAACACCACTTTCTATTTCAAATTTTCTTTAACAACTTTAAGTTGTTGTTTAATACTCACATCAATTGTCTTGTGATTGGCAAAAATGACAAAACCACCAATGAGACTTTCATCGATTTCTTCTTTTACACTCCGCACTTTCAGAGACATTTTCTTCTCAATCAAAGGGAGCAAACGAGTCTTCTGTTCATCTGTTAAAGGATGAGCAGCAGTAATCGTCACTTCAAATCGATTTGTTTCTTTTTCAAGTCGGTTCAAACAATCTACAAGCACATCATAAAAAAGATTTGCTCTGTGATTGTATGCCAGAACCTGGATCAAGTTTTGCAATAAAGGTGACACTGAGTCTTGGAAGAAAGCAATCGTTTTTTCCTTGTCAGACTCGTCTACTGCCACTTTTTTTAAAAAAGAAGGTAAACCAGTTTCTTCAGCAACTTGCTTGATTTGAGCTAAGTCTGAAAAGATACGGTCTTCTTCTCCTTTTTCTAAAACCAATTGGACAAAAGGCATGCTGTATTTTTCAATTACCTTTACTGTTTTCTTGTCCATTAAGCTTCTCCTAACTGATCGATATACTGATCAATGAGTTCTTTATGGGCATGACCGTCAAGGTTTTGTGAGATGATTTTACCAGCCAAGCTGATTGTCAAATCTGCTACCTCACCCTTAACACTTTGTAAAGCTTCAGCTTTATTTTGAGCAATTTCTTGGTTCGCTTTTTCTTTCAAGCGTCCTGCTTCTAGCTTAGCATCTGCTAAAATACTAGCTTTGCTTTTCTCAGCTGTTTCTTTCGCATTCTCAATGATTGTCTTAGCTTCTTTACGACTACCAGCCAATTCATCTTCGCGTTTTTGAGCCAATACTTCTGCTTTTTGACGTGCTTGTTCAGCTCCGTCAATATCTGCTGCAATTTTTTCTGCTCTTTCTTCGAAAATGCTAGCCAAATTTGACCAAGCGTATTTCTTAACCAAGACTAGCAAGAGAATAAAGGAACCAGCGATTAGTATAAAATCACCAAGTAATTCACCTACTGTTACATTCATAAACTACTCCTTTCTATTCTTCATCATTAATTTTATTTCCTAGGTACATTGAAGATAACAATGTAAATACATATGCTTGTACACAAGAAATAAAAACAGAAAATGCAGTCCAGATTAGATTTGTTCCAAAAGCAATAGGATACCAATAGAAGGCCTGATGAGAAAGTAGGACTAACATACTTGCCATCACTTCCCCTGCAAAGATATTACCAAATACCCGCAATGCAAGTGAAAGGAGATTGGTAACTTCTTCCAAGAGATTCATTGGTGTCATAAAACCTGGTGTTACAAATGCTTTTAAATACTTTTTGATTCCACGACGACGAATTCCTTCTACGTGTGTCATTAAGATAATTGTAAAAGACAAGACCAAGTCAAATGACAAATTTGCTGTTGGTGAGGTCCAAAGATTTACACCATCTGTAGTCTGAATTCTAGCCATTAAGCCAATATTATTTGCAATGGCCATAAATAGGAATAAACAGAAATAAAAGAGAGAATAATCCTTTATCATTGGACCAAGGTTTGATTTTGTAAATCCAACAACAAAATCAAATAAATACTCTAATACATTTTGTTTTCCTGTGGGTCTCAAAGTCATATTTCGAGTTGCCCAATAAATAAAGCCAAAAATAAGTGCTACAGTCAACAAAGTCAAAACTACTATGGTTAAATTAAAGGTAACAGGACCAATATTGATGGTTGGATTAATACTTTCTTCCATCTAAAATCCTCCCTTTTTCAATTTATACTTCTTTTATTTGATGATAAATGAAAAGACAAGAGTAACGAAGAAAGTACCTTCAATAAAGGCAACCCCTAGGATCATCAAACTACGTAGTTCTGAGATGATATCTGGTTGGCGAGCAACTGATTTCAACAAACCGTTCATCAACATACCTTCACCAAGAGATACACCCATACAGGCAAGACATAGACCGAAAAATGTTAAATTCATGACGAATTCTCCTTTTAATTAAAATTTACTTACTTAGTTTAGTCCTAAAAATTGGATTTGTCAACTTTTTACCAACATTGAAAGCGCTTAACGGAAATTATTTACAATTTTACTATTTTTGAGTCTATTATATAGAAAACTTTGGAAAAAAATTGTAATAAATCCGTCCATTATCTAGACCTTTCTGAAAAATAATGAAAAAATCCGAGATGAAATCTCGGATGGAAATTAATATATTTTCTTTAACCTAAGGTTCTTTAGTAAGTAGGATTAAAGGGAAAGCAACTAGAAAACTTTCGTCTCCTACATGTTTATTAAGCACGAACTGTGACGCTGGTTCCATCTTCCTTATAAAGATTGATAAGACCTTCTTTAAGAGCTCGAACCATGTCTCCAGCTTGAACAGGTTGTGGAACCTTGATAGTCAAGAGTTCCATTGGATTAGGAGCACGATCGATCTTATTTCCTTTAGCATCATGCAAATCTTCGATATAAGTCTCAAAATGACGGAAACCTGGGCCATAAAACTCAACTTGGTCCCCTTCGTTAATGACGTTCCGTTGGCGAATGGTTGCTGTTTGTGTCGCATCATCGTAAGAAACCACTTCAGCGACAAACTTATACTCAGGAATTTTACGACGAGCACCAAACAACTGCTCATTTTCAGATGGTGTACCATAGTAGAAACCTGTTGCTAATTCACGTTGGGCAACCTTCCACATCTCATCAATCAAGTCTTGCTTGATAGCTTCAAACTTCTCTGGACTCTCTAGATAAGCATCAACAGCCGCCTTATAACAGTTAGTTACTGTTGAAACATAGTGAATAGACTTCATGCGTCCTTCGATCTTCAGACTGTCCACACCGTTTTCAATCATATCTGGGATATGGTCAATCATAGACATATCAACGGCTGACATTGAAAATTCTTCAGGAATTTCACCTTTAAGACTCTTACGTTCCTTCCCAAATGGCATATCGTAAAGGTCGTACTTCCAACGGCAAGACTGAGAGCAACCACCACGGTTAGCATCACGCATACTCATGTGATTTGAAAGCGTACAGCGACCTGAGTAGGAAATACACATAGCTCCATGAACAAAGGCTTCAATCTCAACGTCTGTACGTTTGCGAATTTCTGCCAATTCTTCCATTGAAACCTCACGCGCCAAAACGACACGAGTCAAGCCCAGTTCTTTCCAGAACTCAAGAGTTTCATAGTTGGTGGCACTTGCTTGGGTAGAAAGGTGGATTTCAAGACCTGGTGCTTCAGTCGCCGCAATCATAATCAAAGCTGGGTCAGATACGATAACTGCTGCAATCCCGATATCACGTAGTTTACGGAACCACTCACCAGCACCAGCCTCATTTCCTTCGTGCATAACCATATTGGCAGCCACATAAACCTTAGCACCATACTTGGCCGCAAACTGTACGCCTTCTTCCATCTGTTCGAAAGTAAAGTTTCCGGCACGGCTACGAAGACCATAGGCCTGACCACCGATAAAGACAGCATCCGCTCCATATTGAACAGCTACTTTTAGCTTCTCTAAAGTTCCTGCAGGTGATAAAACCTCAGGACGTTTTAATGTTTTTGTCATGTTTTCTCCTATTTGCAATATAAAAGTTTGACGTTTTTCCTTCTCATTTTATAGTAAATAAGTGATAAAATCAAGCCTAGACAGATTGTTTTGACAATTCTAATCTTTTAATACTCTTCGAAAATCTCTTCAAACCAAGTCAGCTTCACCTTGGATTATATATTCGTCAGTCTTATCTACAACATTAAAGTAGTGCTTTGAGCAAACTTCTGCTGCCTTCCTAGCTTGCTCTTTGATTTTCATAATGGCTGATAAACTATCGAAAATTCACCCAGTTTTAACAAGTAATCAAAAATCCAGATATAGTAAAAAACCAGTATCCAAAGATACTGGCTCGTTAAACTACATAAATTAGTCCTTAGATGACTATTCCCACTCAACTGTTGCAGGTGGTTTACTTGTAATATCGTAGACGATGCGGTTAACATGGTCTACTTCGTTTACGATACGTACAGAAATCTTTTGAAGAACTTCCCAAGGAATCTTTGCAAAGTCAGCTGTCATACCATCGATAGAGGTAATAGCACGGATTGCAATCGTGTAGTCATAAGTACGACCGTCACCCATAACCCCAACTGAGCGAACGCCTGTGTTAACAGTGAAATATTGCCAAATATCGCGGTCAAGGCCAGCTTTGGCAATTTCCTCACGCAGAATAGCGTCTGACTCACGAACAGTCTCTAGTTTCTCTTCAGTAATTTCTCCCATGACACGGATAGCAAGGCCTGGTCCTGGGAATGGTTGGCGCCATACGATATGGTCTGGCATACCAAGCTCTGTACCAAGAGCACGAACTTCGTCTTTATAGAGAGTGTTGAGTGGTTCGATCAATTCAAACTGCATGTCTTCTGGAAGACCACCCACGTTGTGGTGTGACTTGATAGTTTGAGATGTATCTGTACCAGACTCGATAACGTCTGTATATAAGGTACCTTGAGCAAGGAATTTCACATCTTTGAGCTTGCTTGCTTCGTCATCGAATACATACACAAATTCATTACCGATGATTTTACGTTTTTGCTCAGGGTCAGAAACGCCAGCAAGTTTGTCAAGGAAACGTTTAGCAGCGTCTGCTTTGACGATATTCAAACCAAACTTACCACCAAGCATGTCCATAACTTGGTCTGCTTCTCCTTTACGAAGAAGACCGTGGTCTACAAAGATACAGATCAATTGATCGCCAATAGCCTTTTGGAGAAGAACTCCAACTACAGATGAGTCAACTCCACCTGATAGGCCAAGAAGGACACGTTTATCTCCAACTGTTTCACGGATTTTTTTGATCTGCATATCAATAAAGTTATCCATTGACCAATCACCTTTAGCCTTACAAATGTTAAGGGCAAAGTTACGAAGGATATCATTTCCGTATACAGAATGACGAACTTCTGGGTGGAATTGGATACCGTAAATGTGTTTATCTGGGTTTTCGATGGCTGCGTATGGGCAGTCAGCTGATGTACCTGTACGAACAAAGTCAGCAGGAATCTCAGTAACTGCATCACCATGGCTCATCAAAACAGTCTGCTCATCAGGTGTTGATTCAAAAAGAGCTGATGGTGTGTGAGTTAGGGTTGATTGACCATATTCACGATTTCCAGCATCACCTGCAGGAACAACTTTTCCTCCAAGTTTATGGGTCAACAACTGCATACCATAACAGATTCCCAAAATTGGAATTCCAAGTTCGAAAATTTCTGGGTCAATATCGAATGAACCATCTTCGTATACAGAGTTTGGACCACCTGAAAGGATGATTCCTACCGGATTGATTTCACGAACTTCAGCAGCTGAAATTTTATGACTCTTTAGCTCTGAAAAAACACCAATCTCACGGATACGGCGTGAAATCAGCTGGTTGTATTGGCTACCATAGTCCAATACGATGATTTTTTCTACATCTTTCAAATCAGTTGAAATGTTGCTCATCTTTTTCCTTTCTCAAAAGAAATATCTTTTTTCAATATTCTATCACAAATAAGGGCGAATTACCAACTAAACAAGGCGAAGTTTGACTTTTTCTAGTTTATTGGGGTACAATAGAGAAAAGATAGAAATGAAGTGAAAAATATGCTACCCGCTTATATGAAAATCCATGATCAGATTAAAAAGGATATTGACGAACATCGTTGGGCTATTGGTGAGAGACTTCCCAGTGAAAGAGATTTAGCAGAGCAGTTTGAGGTCAGTCGCATGACCCTCCGACAAGCTATTTCCCTCTTGGTCGAAGAAGGAGTTTTAGAGCGCCGTGTAGGAAGTGGCACCTTTGTATCCAGTACACGTGTACAAGAAAAGATGAGAGGGACAACCAGTTTTACTGAAATTGTTAAGTCCCAAGGTAAAGTACCCTCTAGCCAACTCATTTCCTACAGAAAAACCATTCCCAATGAACAGGAAGTTGCCAAGCTAGGAATTTCTCCTACCGAAAATATTATCCGAATGGAACGTGTTCGCTATGCCGACCAAGTTCCTCTGGTTTATGAAGTTGCTTCTATTCCTGAAAAATTCATTAAGGACTTTAAAAAAGAAGAAATCACCAGTCATTTCTTCCAAACCTTGCAAAAACACGGCTACCGTATAGGCAAATCTCAACAGACTATTTATGCTCGCCTTGCTAAAGAAAAGATTGCCCACTATTTGGAAGTTGAAAAAGGACATGCTATTCTTGGTTTGACTCAGGTTTCCTACCTAGAAGATGGTACTGCATTTGAATACGTAAAAAGTCAGTATGTAGGCGAACGTTTTGAATTTTATCTTGAAAACAATTAATACTCTTCGAAAATCAAATTCAAACCGCGTCAACGTCGCCTTGCCGTACTCAAGTACAGCCTGCGGCTAGTTTCCTAGTTTGCTCTTTGATTTTCATTGAGTATAAAATACTACATAAAACCTCTCTGTCACGGACAAAGAGTCTTTTTTATTTCTCTAAGAGTAAATCTTTCAAAGAAATCAGAGTTACAGCAAACAATATCATTGCCATGCCAAGAAAATCAATGGGATAAAATTGTTCATTCATGATTAAGAAGGCAAAGAAAACAGCCGAAATTGGCTCAATTGAAGCCAACAAACTTGACTTGACCGGCCCAATCAAACTGGCTCCTTTTAGAAAAGCTGTATAGGCAAAGACAGTCCCGATAAGAATAATACCTGCAAATGCAAGGAGAAAATCAAGACTAGTTGGGATAGCAGTCTGTAGAACCCCTGTAAAAGGAAGGGCAACCAAACCTGCTATGACCATTCCCACACCAATAACCAAACTACTCCCCCACTTCTTAATCAAGGCTATGGGTAAAATGATATAAAGTGCGTAAGTCAGAGCAGAAAAGAGCCCCCAGAATAAGCCAGAAGGTGTCATGGATAACTGGTCCAACTGCCCATGAGTGGCGATCAGGAAGGTCCCTCCAATGGCTAATATGATTGAAATAATCTCTCCCAGTGTCGGCGCCACCTTATCCTTGATACAGCTATAAATCAAAATCCCGACAGGACAAACATACTGAAGCACAGTCGCGGTACCTGCATTGGTTTCCTGAATAGCAGTTAGATAGGCAAATTGATTGAGGAAGAGGCCAATTAGAGCAAAAATAAGAAGAGACAGCAAGCTCTTTCTATCCTTTAAAAAGACCAGCATTTTATCCTTTGCAGTAGCATAAGCTAAGAGCATGAGAATCCCACCAGCGATTAAAAGACGCAAGTTGGTCAAAACTAGAGCCGAAATTCCGTGTGCCATCAGGTATTGGCCACTCGTTCCAGACAAGCCCCAAGCAATACCAGCCACAACTGTTAATAGAGTCCCTTTTAAACTATTTGACATGTCTCTCCTTACTCTTCTTTACGAATCAAGTCCATCACTTGATTACGGTCTAAAATCCATTGAGCCCTCTCATCCTTTTCATAGGTACGATTCGATAGGAAAATAGCCGCTTCTTGCTTCTGGCGATTCCACATGATAAAGGTACCTGTATAGCCCGTATGGTCTAGCCAATCTCCTTCCAAATTCCATGCCAAAGAACGTTCCTTGTCATCCAAAGGAGAAAAATTTTGACTCAAATTCCTTGCAAGATCATCTGCTAAATAGTGTTCTAAAAAGATTTGTAAATCCTTTACAGTCGAAAACAAACCAGCACTACCTGCATGTCTGCCCAGCAGGCGAGCCTTGGGATCATGTACCATACCGGCCTCCACACCTCTGACTGTTGGAACAGCAAGCTCAACAGGTCCAAATTGAGTTTCCGTCATTTCCCAAGGTTTCCAGACTTGTTCTTGTAAAATCACATCCAAGTCTTGATCAAAGATTCTTTCCAAGATAAAACCTAACAGCAAAAAATGGACATCCGAATAAAGAAAGGCTGGCTGATTTCGTCTATTGAGATGAAACATCGCTTCCTTTAATTCTGAGGCTGTTAAAAGATCACGATTGGGAATAAACGGATCAAGATTTGTAGCATGGGTTAAGAGCTGGCGAATAGTGATGTCTGGATAATCACTCTCAGGTAAAAAATCGGTTACAGGACTGTCAATATCTAATTTGCCTTTTTCCCACAAAAAAGCAAAAACTGTCCCAACCCCAACAACCTTGCTGACACTGGCTAAGTCATAAACTAGTCCTGCCTCGGTCTGCAAGTCATGCTCTGGGTCACTCTGTCCTAAATAGACCTCCGTCCATTGATTGTCCTTAAAATACGCAAAAGAGGCTCCGGGATAAATCCCTGCCTCGATTTGTTCTTCTATTTTTTTAATAATCTTGGTCCACTTCATACTTCTTCAAACCACAATTCAACATTATTTCGATCTTTACCAAGGAAGAATTTTTCAGACTTAGGAATAAAATATTCAGTAGACTCAAACCTCTTGCGAAGACTTGCTATGTCTAATTCATTAACCAAGAACTTGAGCATAGATAAGTCCCAAGTAACCGTATTGTCCACAGTCAAATCCTGCCCCTGAGCTGGGATAAAATCAAGTGATGCCCCAATTTCAGATGTTTCCAAGAAACTTTCGATATCAGTTGGGAGATGTAATTCCATAGAAATCTCAAACTTACTCAAAGAAATTGATTCCAAATCTGTTTGAAATTCAGGCTTTTCTCCTACTTCTACTAGACTTGCTCTATCATCTTCCGCGTGAATCAAAATCAAATCATCTTCTGGTGAGAAAATTTCAAAAGCATAGCCATTTTGACCTTTATATAATTGATGAATCGAATCTGTTTTAGATAAGAGTCCTTCTATTTCTAAGGGATTTTCCACCTTGACAATCAGTTTAGCCAGCTTTTTTCTTCCCTCTACCTTACGAGTACGCATACTTGGAGCTTCTTCTAAAACCAGCTTTTCAAGACCTGTTTGGTCGCCTAGTGACAGAAAGGCCGACTCTTCTAACAAGGCCTTCATACCAAGGGTTTCAATATAAAATGTTTCATTTAATTTTCTATTATTAACTTTTAAAGTAGGAATAATCCGTACAATTTGATTTACATTCATAAATTCCTCCAACTCTTTTATTTTAAAGGATTTTAGAATTTTTTACAAGATATTATGCTCAAATTTACCGATTTTTCGTAAAAATTTCATATAAAAAAACCGAGGATTTCCCCGGTTTCAATGTCTTATAGGTAAAGGAATTTGAAGATAGCTACTGCCGCAATTGCTGCTGCGATCGGTGCTACTACTGGTACCCAAGAGTACCACCATTTTGAATCACCTTTGTGCTCACCAAGAACTGATTTTGGAAGGAAAGCATGAAGGAGACGTGGTCCCAAGTCACGGGCTGGGTTCAAGGCAGGTCCTGTAGGTCCACCAAGTGAAGTTACCAAGGCCATAACAAGGAATCCAAGTGCCAAGTGAGCAATTCCAAGACCAGATGTCATAAATGGTGCCACTTGTTCTTTAGCTTGGTCAAGTGCTGCTGTTACTTGTTCTTGAGGAATTGTTTGACCTTGAGTAGTTGCTTGTGCAACTTGAGCATTGATAGCAGCTTGTGCTTTTGATACTAGTTCAGCACCAAAGAAGTTTTTAGTCATTCCAAGAGCTGCAAAGAAAAGAACAAATGAACCAACAAACTCGTTTACAAAACCATTAACAGTTGCTGCGAAACGTGCTTCTTTTGTACCATTATCCAAACTTGAAATGGTTGAGAAAGTACCCAAGATATTGTTTGGATTTTCAGTTTTCAAGTAATATGGGCGGTGTGTTGCCACAACCAAAGCTTGACCAAAGATAGCACCCAAAACTTGTGCAAGGATATAAGGCGCTACTTGTGCCCAAGGGAAAAGACCGCTAATCGCAAGTCCAAGAGTGAAGGCTGGGTTGATGTGGTTACCTGATACGTTACCAAACATCAAGGCTGGAATCATAACCCCCATACCATAACCAACAGCGATAACGATCCAGCCACTTTGATGACCTTTCGTACCTTTAAGTTCAACGTTGGCAACTGCACCATTTCCAAGAATGATCAAAATAGCAGTGGCCAAAAATTCAGTGGCATATTTAATTGCCCATGTGAAATCCATTTGATAGATTCTCCTTAAAATTTTTTAGACAATCCTTATTCTATCAATTTTTATATCTTTTAGCAATATGTTTTCTAAAAGATTAACTGGGAAAACGCTTTTATTCAGGGAATTTAAAAAGACTTAACAAATAAAGCTTGTTAAGTCTTCATATCCTATTCTTGACGTTGTCCGAAATCTGCAATCATCTGCTCCATTTCTTGTCGACTCGGAGTTGTTAGCATATAAAGGTAATCTCCTTGAAGTTCTGCAAAGGCTGCTGGCATGATTTTCTTAACCTTGAACTGCTGGTTGTATTTAGCAAGCAAGTCCTCCTCAGAATAGACATAATGAGCATTTGCACGACGTGATGTAGCCAAACAATACTGAGGTTCAAAGTCTGACGCTGGGAACTCTTCTCCTGCGACAATGGATGCATATCCACGATAGAGGTCCAAGGAATGAGCAAAATTATAAACATCGATAGTGAATCCACCTGCAGGGCGGTTGTTGTACTCAATAGCGATGTAATCGTCTCCCTCGCGGAAGAACTCGATATGGAAGAAACGTTCTTTCATACCAAATTCTTTGACAATTGCCTCACCATATTTACGTAATTTTGTATCCATATCCTTAAGAACATAGTAGGAATTGTCCATCTTATAAATCATGAGATCAAGCGGTGTATAGGCGTAGTCAAAGGTTGTTGAAAAGACAATTTTACCATCCTTGTCCACAAGACCATCAAAAGTGCAGATTTCACTGGAAGTGACAAATTTCTCAAAGAAATAAATAGTTGAATGATCCCACTCAGCCTTGAAGTGATTGATATCGTCTTCTGTTTCAAGCTTAAAGGTCGCGGCTGCTCCCACTCCATTGTCAGGTTTGGCAATCATTGGAAGGCCAATTTCATTCACAGCTTGATCCACATCCGCTTCAGTTTTGATAACAGCTCCAGGTACCACAGGGACACCTGCTTTTTTGAACAGTTTCTTCATTTCAGACTTAAATTTTGTCTTTTTGAGATCCTCTGGTTTGGCACCAAAAACATTGAATTGCTCACGAAGACTTGCGTCCAACTCTAACCAATATTCATTGTGGGACTCGATACGGTCAATTGGGCCATGTTTATAAAAGAGAAAAGCAACTGCACGTTTGACTTCATCTATATTTTCAAGATTGTCAACACGGAAATACTCAGTCAGGCTATTGCGTAAAGGTTCATCCAATTGCTCGTATGGTTCTTGGCCAATTCCCAAGACTGTGATGCCTTTATTAGCTAGTTCAATGGTAAACTGTTGAAAATTTTGAGGATAGTAGGGAGAAATAACAAGGTAATTCATAGGTAACTCCTTTTATAAATAGAGATTTCCAAGGAAATAAGGCATTTGTTTGCGCCACCATTCCCAGTCATGGGCGACATCATGTCCCCATTCAGCAAACCAGGCTGGAATTTGTTTCTGGTCAAAGGCTTCTTTGAGCTTGTAGAAAGATGGTAAACCGTCTTGTTCCCAGGCACCAAGCCCCGTACAAAGCACAATCTCTGCCTGACGGTAACGGTCGATAAACCAACCGTCGTTCTGATTCCAGATATAATCTACTGGCGAGTTTTGGTAAATTGCATCATCATTGTAGTAATCTCCGACAAAGAAACGTGCGTCGTAGACACCACTGAGAGCAATCACCTTGGTAAAGACATCTGGATGTTGGAGAAAGAAATTGACAGCATGGTATGCGCCCATGGAGCACCCTGTCGTCATCATGCCATCAAACCAACCTGTCTTATGCTTGATAAAAGGAATGGCTTCCTCAATCACATAGCGTTCATAGGCACGGTGCATCTCTGCTTGGTCGTGACCATTTTTCCAAGTGGCCAACCAGCTCTCACTGTCAACACTAGATAGGGTAAAGAACTGAACACGGCCTTCCTCGATAAAGGAAGCACAGGCATCAATCATGCCAAAATCATAGTATTCGTTGTGACTCCCACCTGATGAAGCAAAGACCACAATTGGAATCCCTGCATGTCCATAACGATTAAGGTACATTTCACGGTTAAGATTGCCACTCCAGTGGCTAAGGTTTTCAATATGCATTGGCTTTCTCCTTTTCTAACTTACCATTTCTCTGCAAAAAATCTCAGACAGTCTGGTAAATTCTCCGACCAAGGGATTTCACTATGGATAGCACCAGACTGAACTTTCAAGACAAGATTATCTAAGTGTACCCCACCTGCTATCAAATCATGGTAATAGCGAAGAGACGAATCGATATAGGCTTGTTTGATATTACCAGCCATCAGGGTTTTGTCCGTATCATCTGCTTCTTCTGTTCCAACATAGATAAAGATACGCTGGTCAGGAAATAATTTCTGGAGTTCAATATAGCGATTAAAGGCGTCTTGGTGAAGCCAGTTAGCAGATGAAAAGACGCCTAGACAACCAATTTGGTCTTGGTATTCCAAACCGATAAACTGGGTAATATTGCCGCCTAGTGAGGAACCAATCATAGCCGTATGCTGGCGGTCAGCTTTAGTACGGTAGGTCTCATCGATAAAAGGTTTGACCACCTCCATGACAAACTCGGCATACTCCACACCCTTACCACCAAACTGCTGCCCTGAGATAGGAGATTCTTGGAACTTCCAAGCCGCATACTCATTCATCCGCCCCATACCATCATTGTCAATGGCAACGACAATCATGCGACTGATATCAGGATTTCGCTTAATAGCTGGGATAATCTTCCATGAATGGCCAATGAAAGACTCCTTGCTATAAAAAACATTTTGCCCGTCATGAAAGTAAACAACAGGATAGGAACGATCCGTGTCTTTCTCATAATCTTTAGGAAGAAGAACACGTACACGGCGTTCCTTACCTGTATAAGGAACCTTGAGTTTGTGTTCTTTCATTTTTAAATAAAAGTAGGATTGATTCATTGTCAGAAAACTCTCTATATTCAAAATTTTATCTCATTATACCATAAAAATAGAAAAAAAGTTAGTTTTGCTTCCGTTTTTGGAATTAAAAACTAACTTTTTCATTTAATTTTCTAAATTCTTTTGGATTTTCTGATTAGAGCAGATTGTCAATCAAATCATCCACTTCATCTTTTTCAGCTTGAGGTGTGATTTCAGTGATCATGATTCCAGCCACAGCTCGCTCTACTAATCCTTCAACATCCATACGCGCTTCGTACTGCTCCGCATTCTTAATCTTAGGATTTGTTTTCGGACGATCTGGCGCAAAAATGGTACAACAGTCTTCAAAAGGCTGGATAGAAATTTCAAAGGTGTCAATTTCCTGAGCAATGTCAATGATTTCCAACTTATCCATTGTCACAACTGGACGGATGATGGGAGTGTTGGTAACTGCATTGATAGCCTGCATGCTTTCGAGGGTTTGGCTTGCTACTTGACCAAGACTTTCCCCGTTGATAATTACTAAACCATTTCGTACCTCACGAATACGATCTGTAATCCGCATCATAAAACGACGCGTTAGAGTCATCAAGTAAGCTTCTGGCGCTTTGGCCTTGATTTCCTCTTGAATCTCTGTGAAAGGTACTTCGATAAACTGGATATTTCCCCCAAACTTGGTTAATTTACGGGTCAAATCTTGGGCTTTTTTAAGAGCGCCTGGACTCGTGTAAGGTGGGCTGGCAAAATGAACAGCCTCAATATCCACCCCACGCTTAAGTGCAAGATAACCTGCTACAGGTGAGTCGATCCCTCCTGACAACATGAGCATCCCTTTACCTGAAGTTCCAACTGGCAAACCACCAGCCCCACGAATGGTTTCATAAGAAAGATAGGCTGCTTCTTCACGGATTTCCACCTGAAGATTGATGTCAGGACTTTTCATTTGAGCTTGCACATTTGGAATGGCTTCGAAAACAGCTCCTCCAAGTGTTTGATTGAGTTCACGACTATCCAACTCAAAGTTGTGGTCGCTACGCTTGCCAGAAATTTTAAAGGTCATGCCATCCTTGTAGATGTCCTGCATAATCTCTTGGACAGCAGACTTCAGAACTTCTACAGATTTTTCAACCTTATAAACAGGGGAAAAGTTTTGAATTCCAAAAACTTGTTTGAGCGATTCTGCTACTGCTGTGTAATCTGCTCCATTGAGGTAAGCGTGGGCACGGTCACGATCTGCCGTTACCTTAACTTGGGGATAGATAGACAAAACGTCTGAAATATTATTGCGAAGTTTATTGATGAAACGCATACGGTTTTTACCCTTGGTTGACAGCTCACCGTAACGAATCATAATTTCTGAATATTGCATGAATGCTCCTATCTTACTTTTCTAGTTTGATTGTAAATCAATTTTAACTTGGTCAAAAACTGCTCAATCTGACTCATATCATTTTCAAGGTCTAGGCTTAAACGTACAGCTGACTGGGCCTTATCCTTGTCCACTCTCATGGCAATCAAAGTCCCTGCAGGCTTCCCTGCCTTGGATGAACAAGCAGAGGTCGTTGAGATGAAAATATCATAGTCTTCAAAGGCATGAACAATGACTTCACCGCGAACACCCTTGATTCCAAAAGTCAGAATATGAGGGGCAAAGTCTTCCTCATCTGAAAAGACAAAAATATCTGGATAGTCCAGAAGGGCTTGGCGAATCACTGCCTTCATCTGCCCAGTCTTGCACCTAAAGATATCTAGCTTTTCCATAGACAAGCGGAGAGCCTTGGCTGTCGCTGCAATTCCTGCCACATTTTCAGTTGTTGAACGATAATCACGCTCCTGACCACCACCAGTCAACAGAGGCGTAATCTTCTTGCCAGACTTGATATAGACAAATCCAACACCTCGAACTCCGTGAAACTTGTGACTAGAGAAAGTCGCAAAATCCACTCGTTCTGTCAGATACTTTTCAGTCGGAATCTTGGCAAGTGCCTGAACCGCATCAACGTGGAAGGAAATAGTCGGCTTGTCTGCTAACAGTTCTGAAATAGCCTCAATGGGCTGAACAGAACCGATTTCATTGTTCACAGCCATGACGGAAACGAGGGTCGTATCAGGTCTTATCAAATCTGCTAACGCTTTAACATCCACAAATCCTTTGTTATCAACTGGAGCAAAATCTACTTCAAATCCTTGACTTTTCAACCAGAGGGCTGACTCTTTGACTGCCGGATGTTCAATGGCTGATACAATGATGTGTTTTCCAAACTGAGCCTTTTCAAAGGTCACACCCTTGATGACCCAGTTATCTCCTTCTGTCCCACCAGAAGTAAAGAAGATTTCATCGCTTTTCTTACCGATTAAATCTGCAATCTGTTGGCGAGAAGCATCTAAGATTCGTGTTGCCTGGTCTCCCAAACGATGGAGACTAGATGGATTTCCTAAAATTTTTGAAGCGACCTGCATATAAGTTTCAAGGGCTTCAGGATAGGGCTTGGTCGTCGCCGAATTATCAAAGTAAATCATGTTTTCTCACGCTTTCTAAAATCACTCCTTCTATTGTATCATGAAACGGAGCTTGCGACAAGAAAGGGCAATTTCTCTTTTTTTAAGATTTTTTTAAAGAAATGCGGTATAATAAATTTTAATTAAAGGAGAGAATATATGTCTAATTATCGTAGAACTTCAAAACCAAAAACAGAACACATCAAAAAAGGCTTCACGGTCTTTCAAAAAACTGTTGCCACTATCGGTAGTATCCTTGGCTTAATTACTGCAAGTATCACTATCATGAACGCCTTAGATAATAACAAAAACACTAAAAAAGAACCTACGACAAGCCAGACGACAACAATTGTCAAAGAAATTCAAAAGGAATCCCCTCAGGAAAACACTAGTCCCAATAAGGAAAATAATACTACCCAAGAAAAAACACAGCAAGAGGAAACACCAAAATCTAGCGTCAAGGAAGAGAAAAAAGAAGAGCAGAAAACAGCAACTCAGGACTCTACTACACCTGCTCCAAGTAAACCTGCCACTGAAAATGAAAAACAGTCCAATACCCCAACTTCGGAAAATAAAACTAATCAATAATCACTAAAATAGCCTCCTTCCAAACCTGGAAAGAAGCTATTTTTTTATTGTTGTAAAACTTTTCTTGGTTTGGTACCTTCAGCTGGACCAATGACACCTGCCATTTCAAGCTCTTCCATGAGACGGGTCGCACGGTTAAATCCAACTGACAAACGACGCTGAATCATAGATGCGCTGGCTTTCTGAGTTTCGATTACCAAAGCCTTGGCTTCTTCAAAAAGCGGATCACCACCAGATTCACCATCTGAAAATTCTCCTTCATTTTCAGAAACTTCTCCCGGATCAAAACTCTCATCGTAGTCCGCATCTGCCTGAGCCTTAATGAAGTTTACGATGTGTTCAACATCATCATCCGAGATAAAGGAGCCTTGGAGACGAACTGGATGATTTTCATCAATCGGTTTAAAGAGCATGTCACCTCGGCCAAGCAGTTTCTCAGCTCCATTTTCATCCAAAATCGTACGGGAGTCTGTCCCTGATGAAACTGCGAAAGCGACACGAGAAGGAACATTGGCCTTGATCAGACCAGAGATGACGTCAACAGATGGGCGCTGGGTTGCAAGAATCATGTGGATACCAGCAGCACGCGCCTTCTGTCCCAAACGGATAATGGCATCTTCTACTTCCTTGCTGGCCACCATCATGAGGTCAGCCAACTCATCTACAATCACGACAATGAGAGGTAGCGGAACCTGCTTGTACTCAGACTGGGTATTAAACTCTTCTACCTTGGCATTAAAGCCTGCAATATTCCGAACTCCCACCTTGGCAAAGAGTTCATAACGATTTTCCATCTCATCCACTACCTTTTGAAGGGCCTTGCTTGCCTTACGTGGATTGGTCACAACTGGAATCAAGAGATGGGGAATATCATTGTAAACGGACAATTCAACCATCTTGGGGTCGACCATCATAAATTTAACTTGATCAGGTCTAGCCTTCATAAGGATGCTAGCGATAATGCCGTTAACTGCTACCGACTTCCCTGAACCCGTTGAACCTGCAACTAGCAAGTGGGGCATCTTGGAAAGGTCAAAAGCTCTTGCGGTGCCATTAACTGCCTTTCCTAGAGGAATTTCCAAGAGATTTTCTGCTTTTGTTTGAGATTGTTCCCATAGTTCGCGGAAAGAAACTGTCGCAATCTCGGAGTTAGGTACTTCGATTCCCACTAAAGATTTCCCTGGGATAGGTGCTTCGATTCGGACATCCTTGGCTGCCAAGGCTAGAGCGAGGTCATCTGCTAGATTGGAAATGCGGTTAACCCGTACACCGACTGCTGGCTTGACTTCATACTTGGTTACTGACGGCCCAATTTCAGCCCGTTCAACCGTTACCTTAATACCAAAACTAGCAAAGGTTTCTTCTAGGATTTTGATGTTTTCACGAACGATTTTCTTCTCTTTAGACTGGTCTTTTGGTTTATCTGGGGCAAAGAGTTGTAAGCTTGGAAGTTTATATTCAAGAGCCTCCTTGGCTGAAAAATCGACCTGAACATCTTCATCATCAGAGCCATCTTCCTGTTCAGCGAATTCAAGTTCAGCTTGAGGCAGGATGATTTCTGGTTCTATCCACTCTTCTTCCGGAACAGGTGGAACGTCAAGCACAACATCTTCTGTCAGAATTTCACCCGTTTCCATATCAATAGGAGGCATATCGAGTAAGGCTTTTTCGGCCTTTTCTTTTTCTAATCTAGCCTCTTCCTCAGCCTTTTGACGAGATTTTTCTTCTTGTTTGACAAAGCGTTCCTCTTTTCGACGATCATGCCCTTCCCGCCATTTGGCAAAGCCTCTACTGAAAAATTCAGCAATATCATAAACAGACCAAGGACTGACTAGGAGAGCACCTACTAAAATCAAGATAGAACCAATAAAGTAAGTACCGATATTTGAGAAGAGAAAGGCTGTTGGCACATAAAGGCCAACACCAATCAAGCCACCTCCAGCAAAACTGGTCGTTCGAAAACCAGTCAAATCAGTCACAACCTGAGCCATGGTTCCTTTTAAGACCGACTTGTCCAAACCATATTTCCAAACTAAGTAGGCCTCAAAAATCAAGAGCAAACCTGCAAATATGGTGAAAAATCCTGATAAGAGTCCTTCCTGTTTTCGTATCCACTTGAAGAAGAAGAGATAGAGTAGGATACCAAATATTGCCAGATAAGCTAGGCTACCCACCAATAAGCGAATTAAATTGTACAGGGTTATACCTGCAGCCCCTAATTTGAAGGTTGCGAAAATCAATAAAAGCGCGATTACCAACGAAATCAACATTCGTTGAATCGCTTCTTTTCTTTCGAGTTCTGCTTTAGACGGTCTCCGTCTTGTTTTACTTGTATTCTTGTTTGCCATTCTTCTATTATACCATATTTCACAGGTATTTCGGAAAGAGAAAAAGACTGCACCAAACGGTCCAATCTTTTTATTTTCTATCTAATTTTTATGCTTGTGGTTTGCGTAGGTAACCATAAACCACACCACTTACAATTGCTCCTACCAAGACAGAAACGAGGTAAAGGAGAGCATTTGAAGTAAGGGCGATCACGAAGATTCCTCCGTGTGGCGCCATAAGTTTGATACCAGTAAGACCAACGAGCCCACCTGCTACTGCTGAACCAAGGATAAAACTTGGGATAGCACGAGCTGGGTCAGCGGCACCAAATGGAATCGCTCCCTCAGTGATAAATGACAAGCCCATGATGATGTTTGTCAAACCAGAGTTACGTTCTTCTTTGGTAAATTTATCTTTGAAAAGAAGAGTTGCGACAAAGATAGCAAGTGGTGGCACCATTCCTCCAGCCATAACTGCTGCCATAGCCACAGAACCACCTGAAGAAACAGTAGCTGCAAGCGTACCTGTACCAAAGACATAAGCCGCTTTGTTAACTGGTCCACCCATGTCAACAGCCATCATTCCACCAAGGACGATACCAAGAAGGACAGCTGAACCTCCTCCAAGACCACCTAGGAAGTCATTCATAGCAGTGTTGATTGCTGCCATTGGGATATTAACAGCTAGCATGACAAATCCTGTCAAGATTGTCCCAAGAAGTGGCAAGAGAAGGATTGATTTTGCACCTTCAAGTGAACGAGGAACTTTAACGTATTTCTTGATAGCAAGAACCAAGGCACCTGCTATAAATCCACCAACAAGGGCACCTAGGAAACCAGATGAGACACCTGCAAGAGTTGAAGTTGCTTCACCACCTGCGGCATAAGGAATTTTACCAAAGGCAAAACCTTCTTTGGCAATAGCACCAGCCACGAAACCTGCTACCAAACCTGGTTTTTCAGCGATAGAGTAGGCAACATAACCTGCAAAGACTGGAAGCATCAAACCAAAGGCAGCTCCACCAATTTTCATGAACATAGAAGCTAGCTCATGGTAGGAACCAAGATTACCAAGATTTTCATTTGGAACACCCAAAGCACCGTCAATCAAGAAGGCAAGGGCAATCATGATACCACCGCCAATAACAAATGGCAACATTTGCGATACACCACTCATCAAGTGTTTGTAGAAGGCACCACCAAGACTTTGTTTTTCGTTAGAGGCTGTTGTAGCTTTTGTTCCATTAGCAGCACGATAAACTTCAGCATCTCCTGAAAGAGCCAAGTTAATTAACTCTTCTGTCTTACGGATACCGTCAGCAACTGGACGATTGATTAATGGTTTACCGTCGAAACGATCCATTTCAACTGCCTTGTCTGCCGCGATGATAACAGCTTTAGCCTTACGAATGTCTTCCGCAGTTAGTTGGTTACCAACACCGCTAGCACCGTTGGTTTCGACCTTAATTCCAACACCCATTTCAGCAGCCACTTTTTGAAGGGCTTCTTGAGCCATGTATGTGTGGGCGATACCTGTTGTACAAGCTGTAACAGCTACGATAAAGTCACCAGTTTCATTTGCAGGCACTTGAACAAGTTCCTCAGTTTTTTCTGAAGCTTGGTCAAAAAGTTCAATGACTTGGTCAGCTGATGTTGCTTGACGGAGTTTGTCAGCAAAACCATCTTTCATCAAGTATTGAGACAATTCTGCCAAGGCTGCCAAGTGAGTGTCATTGGCACCTTCTGGAGCCGCAATCATGAAGAAGAGATCAGTTGCTTGCCCGTCCAAGCTCTCATAGTCAACACCCTTGTTTGACTTAGCAAAGAGAACCGTTGCTTCTTTGACAGCAGCATTTTTGCTGTGAGGCATAGCGATTCCGTCACCCAAACCTGTAGAAGTCAAAGCTTCACGTGCCAAAATACCTTCTTTAAATGTTTCAAAATCTGTCACATAACCGTGATCTACCAAACTTTTAATCATTTCTTCGATGACAGCTGTTTTTTCAGTTGCCTGCAAATCCAGCAACATGACATCTTTTCTCAATAGGTCTTGAATTTTCATCGTTTTTCTACCTCAACTTTTTCATATGTTTCTTTAATAAATTCTGCTGTTGCCAAGTCATCCGAGAAGGTAGTTGCCGTTCCACAAGCAACTCCCCATTTGAAGGCTTCTACTGCGTCTTTTGATTTGACAAATTCACCTGTAAATCCAGCAACCATAGAGTCACCAGCTCCAACTGAATTTTTGACTGTTCCCTTGATAGGTTTTGCGAAGTAAGCTCCCTCAGATGTGACAAGAAGAGCACCGTCACCAGCCATAGAAATAATGACGTTTTGAGCACCTTTAGCCAGTAACTCACGAGCGTATTTCTCAATTTCATCTAAACTTTCGAGTTTCACTCCAAAAATCGCTCCAAGTTCATGATTGTTTGGTTTGACCAAAAGTGGCTGGTAGTCCAAACTATCAATCAAGGTCTGTCCTTCAAAATCACAAACGACTTGCGCACCAGTCTTGCGTGTCAAGGCAATTAGATCCTTGTAGATGGCATTGCCTAGATTTTTAGTACTTGAACCTGCAAAGACAACTATATCTTCTGCTGTCAGACTAAATAAAATAGCTTTCAATTCTTCTAGCTGATCCGGCTCAACAGTTGGACCAGTCCCATTGATTTCTGTCTCTTGGTCTGCTTTGATTTTAACATTGATACGAGTATCTTCTGATACTTGGACAAAACGTGTCTCGATTTCTTCCTCTGCTAAAGTATCTGTGATAAATTTACCAGTAAAGCCTCCGATAAATCCCGTCGCAGTATTGGGTATATCCAAACGTTTCAAAACACGACTGACATTGATTCCTTTCCCTCCAGCAAACTTATCATCACTGTCCATACGATTGACACTACCGACTTGGACTTGGTCCAAACGAACGATATAATCAATAGATGGATTGAGTGTGACTGTATAAATCATACTTCTATTACCTCCGTTTTCTCCTTAATAGCCTGCAAGAGCTCATGCCCTTGACTTGTGATAACAATAGCTCGTTTGAGTGGTGCTACTTTGGCAAAGCAAGTTTGTCCAATTTTTGACGAATCCACCAAGACATAGGTCTGTTTGGCATTCTCTAAAATAGCACGCTTAACAGCTCCCTCCTCCATATCAGGAGTCGTATAATAGCCATCGTCCACACCATTCATTCCGATAAAGGCACGGTCAAAGTGCAATTGGTTAATCTGGTTAAGAGCAACGCCCCCTATGCTAGCATCTGTCGCCATCTTGACACTTCCTCCAACCATGACAGTTGGAATCTGCTTTTCAACCAACTGAGCAGCATGGTGAATCGAGTTGGTCACGACTGTAACATTCTTATTGCCCAATTCATGAATCAAAAAGGCAGTTGTTGTTCCAGCATCGATAAAGATGACATCTTGTTCCTTGATGAGAGAGGCCGCCTTCTGAGCTAACAACTTCTTCTCTTGAAGGTTTTTGACAGATTTTTCTTGAATGGTTTCTTCTTCCTGCAAGGAATGGGGCAATTCTGCTCCACCATGTACGCGACGAAGCTTGTTTTCTGCTTCCAACTCATCCAAGTCTCTTCGAACCGTTGATTCTGACGTTTCTAGCAAACTAACTAATTTCTCTAGAGAAACTACATGATGTTGATTTAACTCCTCTAAAATCAGTTGTTTCCGCTCTGTTTTTAACACTGAATCACCTCCTGTTATCGTTTACACTATTCATTCTATCACACTCCCTTTCAAAGTCAAGCATTTTTTATCATTTTCTTTCAAAATCTATCATTTTTCTCATTTCCAGAATTTTTATTGCAAGATAAGTGGCTTTATGGTAGACTATTTGAGTAAGTATTGGAAGATTACTCAAGAGGCTTAAGAGGCCGTGTTGGAAACGCGGTAGGCGTGTAACAGCGTGCGTGGGTTCGAATCCCATGTCTTCCGTTTATTTTAAAAAAGATACCCAAGAAATCTTGGGTATCTTTTTTCTTATATGCTTGTTTTATAACTCGGGTGAATTTCTTAGAAAATATCAAATAACAATTTCACATTGAGAATTGTTAAGATAATGGAAACGATATAGCCAAGGATGGTATTCCATTTGGCATTGGTAAATTCTCCCATCAGTGATTTCTTAGAAGTTAGATAAATCAGTGGGAAGATTGAAAATGGAAGAGCAATCGAAAGAAAGACTTGTGAATAAACCAATAACTGATCCAATGTTTTTTCCTGATGACCAAACAGAACCGCTACAATCATGACAGGCAACAAGGCAAAGAGACGAGTTGCCAAACGAATGAACCATTGAGGTAATCTCATATGCAAGAAACCTTCCATAACGATTTGTCCAGTCAAGGTACCCGTAATTGTCGAATTTTGACCACTGGCTAATAAAGCCAAGGCAAACAAGGTTGATAAGGTCGAGCTAGCTATAGCTCCTGCAATAGTAGAATCCTGCAAGGCATTATACATTTGAGAGAAGGCAGAAATCTCAGATGCATGGCCGAAAAAGAGAGCCGCCCCGAGAATTAATAGAAGGGAGTTAACCACAAAGGCCAAGGATAATTGGAGATTTGAATCCCAGGTCATAAAGCGCACGGCTTTTCGAACATCATTCTTGTCCTTGTGATTGATTTTCCGAGTTTGAGACAAGGAAGAATGCAAATAGAGGTTATGGGGCATAACCGTTGCTCCCACGATCCCTAGTGCCAAGGTTAATTGACTTTCATGCCCTGGCAAGGGACTTTCAAATAAGGTTGCATTCGGTAGATAACCCTCAACGATTCCTTGGAAGCTTGGATGTGACAAAGCTACCAGATAGGTAAAAATTGCTAGAATGGTTAAAATCAGTGTTGTCACAATAGCTTCAATCTTCTTAAAGCCAAATTTCATCAGAAGCAATAAGAGAAAAACATCCAACACGGTCAAGAGAATTGCTATCATAATCGGAATCTTAAAGAGAAGATTGAGAGCAATCGCTGAACCTAGAACTTCTGCCAGATCTGTCGCCATCAAGGCTAATTCTAAAATCACCCATAGACTATAACGAAGCCATTTAGGTGAATGATGAGCCGTTGCTTGAGCCAGGTCCATCTGGGTTACAATACCAAGCTTTCCTGCCATCTGCTGAAGTTGCATGGCAATGAGAGATGAAATCAAGATAACAAACAAGAGACTATACTTATAGGAAGCACCACCGACTACACTGGTAATCCAGTTTCCTGGATCCATATAACCAACTGCGACAAGAGCACCCGGACCTAAAAAGGCATTTAAATTTTGCCAGAAATGATTGTTATTTGGAGTATCGATAGATTGATTAATCTCAGAGAGTGACACTTTTTTATGAGAAGACATAGATACTTACCTCTTTCTAAACCTACTTTTTCATTATTTTCTATTAGAGAAAAATAAGATTGACTTTAAACTATTAAAACAATGAAAACTATATGAAAAACATTTAGTTTTTTCATTATTTTTCTTAAGGCACCTTAATTATAACAGAAAATATGATAAAAACTTAAGAAAATTCAGGACTTGATTTAATATTTAGGATACAACAAAATGTTGTAAAAACAACGTTTTAGAAAGATTTACAAAACAATGTAAATTATCAATGGAGCCGGTGGGAGTCGAACCCACGTCCAAACATCTGCTAACATATTTGTCTACAACCATAGGTTATGTATTCGTTTAACAGTCCCTCGACACATAACTCAAGCCTAGAAACCGCGAGTCTATCAATCTCTTATCAAGCCGCTAGACAAGGCTTGATCGTATCTCGCTAATAATAAGACCTGTCATTGAACACGAGCAATCCAAATCGGGTCACGCCTGCTGGTTTTTAGGCAGCTAGAGCGTAAGAAGTGTTATTTTTTGCAGTTATATTTAACTGAGCGTTTACGTCGCCACACGAGTCGCAAAATATGCCTCATAATGCCTGTCGAATCCGTAACGACCCCAAAAGACAATAAAACCATTATACCTTATCTAACACAAAAATGCAAAAAGGAAAGCAATTAACTACAAAAGATAGTCTTTCAAAGATTTTGTCAAAACCTGATAACCAGCAACACTAAGGTGCAACCCATCAGTTGTATAATCTTTTTTGAGTTGACCTGCCTGGTCTGTCAAACTATCAAAAACTGGCACAAATTCTACCTGCATATAGGCAGAAGCAAGCTCTTGATAGGCTTGATTCCATTTCTGAATTTTTTCATTCGTGCGGATATAGACTGTCTGCTTGTACTCTTCTCCCTCATTGACTGGCAAAATAGAAAGCAATTTAATCTCAGTCAATGGATAATCGCGAGCAATGGATTGTATGATAGCTTCGAGGTTATTGAGAGCCTCATTCACAGGCACATCTTTTCCGATATCATTTGTCCCAATCAAAAGGACAATTTTATCTACTGCTCCACCGTACAGATGCGCATCTAGATTTTCTAATAACAGCCCTGTCTGATACCCTCGAATGCCTCGATTGACAATCGTCTTCGAAGTCCCAAATAGTTCCTGCAGAGGATAATATTCGACAATAGAATCCCCAATAAAAAGAATGTCTGGCTCTACAACAGAAACCTGATTTAAGTGACGATACTTGGTTTGGATTTTTTCTTGTTCCTTTAGTAACCAATTTTCTAATAACTGTACTGCCACTTCATTCTCCTTTTTCTAACCAGTTTTCCAAGATTTGATAAACTCCTCCTTGGCTATTGGCTGGCGCTAGAGCAGTAGCCACAGCTTTGGCTTTATCATCAGCATTTTCCATCGCATAGGCAATTCCAGCCATTTCAAGCATTTCAACATCATTTTCACTGTCACCAAAAGCCATGATTTGTTGGGAGGTCAAGTCCCAGCGCTTGAGTAATTCTTCCAAGCCCCATGCTTTATGAATTCCAGCTTGAAGGATATCAATGCAACCATAGCCACTCGATACAGCACGAACACGGCCATCAAAGAGGTCATTGATTTCTTCCAAGACCGAACTCAAACGTTCCTCACCAACAACCATACTCATCTTGAGCACACCACCAAAGAGGTCAGAGGTTAATTCGTCCACAAATTGCATCCGTTGGTAGAATTTTTCAATCATTTCTGGAGTCATAAAACTTTCAAGGTCTGTAAAAATCGTACCTTCTTTGACGAAACCACCCTTCATAGACGTTACAACAAACTGATCCTGACACGCTCGACCCTTAAAATGAGCCAAAGCCTTATCGACAATGGCATCATCCCAAGTCTGAGCCTGAATCAGTTCATTGTTTTCAAAAATACGAGCACCGTTTGCAACAACCAGAACCACCCGATCGACCAAGTGCTCCAGTAGTTGCCTCATGCGGTGAATTTCATTCCCAGTCGCAATGACAAAACGAATACCCCTTTGATCCAACTGATCTAAAATCTTTTCCAAACGTGGGAGATCAAGCTGGCCTCTAGCATCCAGCAAGGTCCCATCCATATCTGTTGCAATTACCTTAATCGTCATTTACTTTCCTCTGGATTCAAGCTAGTCCCACTTCAATCCCACATGTTCGTTCATTTCTTTGTAGGCTGTATCAATTCGTTCCTTAGTCGCTTCATCTAACTGGTCACGATGACTACCACCCTCGATAAAATCTTCTAAGATATAAGTTTGGTATAGGAATAGTGGATAACCTTCTGGAGAATAGGTTCCTTTTGGTGTACGGTTTACCCAAGAAGGATGCGCTTTGGCAGTTTCGATTGTCGTCTTACCGGCTTTTTTCTTAACAGTCACATCCATGAGCACGCCACGCTCTGTCCACTTAGCATTCTCTTCATCTTGCATGGTTTCAATTCGTTGATTGGAAATGAAGTTCCCCATTGAATAGATAATGAGTTTCTTGTCCCCATCTTTTTCAACCGTTTCAGATGGTTCAACTACGTGAGGGTGCCCTCCAAAGATAATATCAGCTCCCCAATCAATCATCTTGTGATAAAGAGCCTTTTGTTCTTCAGTTGGTTCCAAGCGATACTCCACACCCATCTGAGGCATGATAATGGTGATATCCGCTTCCTTCTCTGCCCGTTCAATTTCAGCCTTCATCTTGTCTTCATTTAGGTCTGAAAGATAGCGGGTATAGTCTTCTTGAGAAATACTTTGCTCAATTCCATTAAAACCATAAGAATAGGCCAAAAGTGCAACCTTGATACCGTTCACTTCCTTAATAACCAGTGGAGCTTGATCACGTGACTCATGCGTATACACTCCAATAGGTGTCATTCCTGCCTTTTCAATAGCATCTGCTGTTGAAACCACACCTTCTATTTGTGAATCTAGGATATGGTTATGCGCCAAGTCTAGCACTTGATAACCGGCATCCTTGATGGCATCCATGACTTCTCCAGGTGCATTAAATAGCGGATAACCAGCCAAATAGTGGTCCTTATTCACAGTACCTTCAAAATCACCTAAAATCAAGTCTGCTTGTTTGAGCCATGGTTTTACATATTCAAAATTTTCATGGAAATCATAGGTCCCATCTTCTTTTAAAGCAGAACGATAGATGGGAATGTGATAGAGGAGGTCCCCGTTGGCCATAATTCTAGCAGTTTTCTCCTCGTCCTGATCTTTAGCATTTTGGTTCGTCTTATTTGCTTCTTGAGAAATGGCATCCTTTTTTTGACTGGTTAAAGGGATTCCTTGGAAGCTTTCAAACAACAAGACCAAGCCCATTGATAAAGCAACTGCTAGCAAGAGTATGGCCACAAATCCTTTATTACTCCACTTGCGATAACTCCTAAAAAAGTTTACCAAACCCCTCATAAAACGAAAAGCTGAACCACGCTGATTTCGATCTTGTCTTCTTTGCATCTTCATTCTCCCTACTTTCTAATGCAAGCCTTTTCTTTTTATTATATCACAGATAAGTAATTCTTTCACAATTGAATCGAACCTACTAGGCATTTTCTATAAAAGCTCAATGCCGTAATGCTTTCAATCCTTGTCATTTTGTGATATCATGTAGAGGTAATGAAAGGAGAGAAAATGTCTGCAATAGAACGTATTACAAAAGCTGCTCATTTAATTGATATGAACGATATTATCCGCGAGGGAAACCCAACTCTACGCGCGGTTGCTGAGGAAGTTACTTTCCCCTTGTCTGACCAGGAAATCATTCTTGGCGAAAAGATGATGCAATTCCTGAAACATTCCCAAGATCCTGTCATGGCTGAGAAAATGGGGCTCCGAGGTGGGGTTGGACTTGCTGCTCCTCAATTAGATATCTCAAAACGTATTATCGCTGTTTTGGTGCCAAACATTGTCGAAGAAGGCGAAACCCCACAGGAAGCTTACGACTTGCAAGCTATTATGTACAATCCAAAAATCGTCTCTCACTCAGTTCAAGACGCTGCTCTTGGTGAAGGAGAAGGTTGTCTGTCTGTTGATCGCAACGTACCTGGCTATGTAGTCCGCCATGCTCGCGTTACGGTTGACTACTTTGACAAGGATGGAGAAAAACACCGTATCAAGCTCAAAGGCTACAACTCCATCGTTGTTCAGCATGAAATTGACCACATTAACGGTATCATGTTTTACGATCGTATCAATGAAAAAGACCCATTTGCAGTTAAAGATGGTTTACTAATTCTAGAATAAAGAAAATCCCGTTGCAAGACGGGGTTTTGTGTTATAATAGAGGCATGAAAACAAATGATATTGTCTATGGCATCCACGCCGTTACCGAAGCCCTCCTTGCAAATACTGGAAACAAACTCTACCTCCAAGAAGACCTACGAGGTAAGAATGTTGAAAAAGTCAAGGAACTAGCTACAGAAAAAAAGGTATCCATTTCTTGGACCTCAAAAAAATCCCTCTCTGAGATGACTGAAGGTGCTGTCCACCAAGGTTTTGTTCTACGAGTGTCCGAATTTGCCTATAGTGAGCTGGACCAAATCCTTGCCAAAACACGCCAAGAAGAAAATCCTTTGCTATTGATTCTGGACGGGTTAACTGATCCTCACAACTTAGGCTCCATCTTAAGAACCGCTGATGCGACCAATGTTTCAGGAGTCATCATTCCCAAGCACCGTGCTGTCGGAGTTACTCCTGTCGTTGCTAAAACAGCCACAGGTGCTATTGAGCATGTTCCAATTGCCCGAGTAACCAATCTAAGCCAAACTCTAGACAAACTCAAGGATGAAGGCTTCTGGACCTTTGGAACAGATATGAATGGGACTCCTTGCCACAAGTGGAATACAAAAGGGAAAATCGCCCTCATCATCGGAAATGAAGGAAAAGGCATCTCTAGCAACATCAAAAAACAAGTTGATGAGATGATTACCATTCCTATGAATGGACATGTTCAAAGTCTCAATGCCAGTGTTGCTGCAGCCATCCTCATGTACGAAGTTTTTCGAAATAGACTATAAAAAAGTTTCCAGTCATCTGATTGGAAACTTTTTATGATTATACTCAATGAAAATCAAAGAGCAAACTAGGAAGCTAGCTGTAGACAGCTCAAAGCACTGCTTTGAGGTTGTAGATAAGACTGACGAAGTCAGCTCAAAACACTGTTTTGAAGTTGTGGATAGAACTGACGAAGTCAGTACCCATACCTACGGTAAAGCGAAGCTAACGTGGTTTGAAGAGATTTTAGAAGTGTATTAACTATGTTCTGTGATAAATTTATAAGCTTCTTGACCAGCGATAGCTCCATCTCCAACTGCTGTTGTCACTTGACGAAGGTCTTTCTGGCGAACATCTCCAACTGCAAAGATACCGTCAACTGCAGTTTTCATGTGGTTATCTGTCACAATCCAACCTGCCTGATCTTGGATATTCAATTCTTTAACAAAATCGCTAAGAGGATCCAATCCAACATAGATAAAGACACCACCGAAGGCTTGTTCTGTCACTTGACCTGTTTTCACATTTTCAAAAACGACAGATTCTACTCTGTTTTCACCCTTGATTTCCTTCACTACAGAATCCCAGATAAAGCTGATTTTCTCATTCGCAAAGGCGCGGTCTTGTAAAACCTTTTGGGCACGAAGTTGGTCACGACGGTGAACAATGGTAACAGTCTTAGCAAAACGAGTCAAGAAGAGGGCTTCTTCGACAGCTGAATCTCCGCCACCAACTACCAACAAATCTTGGTCACGGAAGAAAGCACCATCACACACGGCACAGTAAGAAACACCACGACTGTTCAGTTCTTCTTCTCCAGGTACTCCCAAAGGACGGTGTTTAGAGCCAGTCGCCACGATAACGGTACGAGTTTCATATGTTTGGTCATCAGTCATCACTTTCTTAAAATCACCATGGTCTTCGACATTTTCAACATAACCATAAATGTGCTCAACACCAAGATTTTCAAGCGGTTCAAACATCTTTTCTGCCAATTCTGGCCCACTAATATTAGCGTATCCAGGGTAATTTTCAATATCAGATGTATTATTCATCTGACCACCTGGCAGACCACCTTCAATCAAGGCTACTTTCAGATTGCTTCGAGCAGCATACAAGGCTGCAGTCATACCTGCAGGTCCAGCACCGATAATAATAGTATCGTACATATAGTTTCCTTCTTTCTTGTTGTAACTATCTTTATTCTAACTCTTTCTTGTCAATCACGCAAGGATTATGCCTTGAAAACAAGAATTAAACTCATAACCGCAAAGGATAATACTGGAACAACCAAAACACCAATCATAATCATATCATAGAGATGGGCTTGGCGAGCCTTGGCTGTCTTATCAACTCCCGACATGGCTCTCAGTCCAATCCAAATCCCTAAAAAAATCAGGACGAGGATGGTGGTCAAGATCAAACTCTCGAAATATAAAGAAAATAGTTGCAGTAGCATGATTTCTCTCATTTCTATCTTTTTTAAAGAGTAAACTCAGCTAGTCCAGCTAACTGAGTTTTTCTTTATCTATTATATCAAATATAAGTCCGTTTGTAACTAGCGAAGAATTCTTTTGTTCGCTCTTCTTTAGGATGGTGGATAATCTCATCCGGTGTTCCAGACTCAATGATTTTCCCCTTATCTAGGAAGAGAATCTTATCCGCAACTTGAGCTACAAAGGACATGTCATGACTGACTAAAATCATGGTCTGACCTGACTTAGCAGCATCTGCAATAGACTTCTCTACTTCACCGACCAATTCTGGGTCAAGGGCTGAAGTTGGTTCGTCTAAGAGTAAGACATCTGGTTTCATAGCAAGCGCACGCGCTAGGGCAACCCGTTGCTTTTGTCCACCTGATAAATGGCGAGGATAATGGTTTTCACGGTCAGAAAGCCCAACCTTAGCCAACTCTTCCTTGGCAATCTTAGTCGCTTCTTGGTCAGATAATTTCTTGACAACAACCAAGCCTTCCTTCACATTATCAAGTGCTGTGCGACGTTCAAACAAATTAAACTGTTGAAAAACCATAGACAGCTTACGGCGTAGGGCAAGGATTTCTTCTTGAGTGATTTTAGAAAAATCAACTGAGAAATCATCAATCTGAATAGAGCCACTGTCAGGTGTTTCAAGATAATTGAGACTGCGAAGGAAGGTTGATTTTCCAGCTCCTGAAGAACCAATCAAGGCTACAACTTCCCCTTTTTGAATATCCAAGTTCAGATGATCCAAGACAGTCTGTCCTGAAAAGGATTTGCTTAAATTCGAAATCTTAATCATTAACGAAGGTCTCCTTTCACATCTGTTTGCACTGTATCAGGTGCAGAAATAGCCATCTTTCTCTCAATGAAACGACCGAGGCTTTCAATTCCGATATTGACTACCCAATAAACAAGGGCAACGGAGATGAAGCGTTCAAAATAACGATAATCGGCACCACCCAAAATCTGAGCTTGGGCAAAGACTTCCACAACACCCGCACTAAAGGCTAGGGAAGTTCCCTTGGTCAAGCCGATTAGGGAATTGATTAAGGTTGGAGTCGCCACAACTGCTGCATTTGGAATAATCACTCGACGATAAACTTGTGCTCGGGTCATACCCAGACTGCGTGCCGCCTCAATCTCACCAGGATTAACTGAGAGAATGGCTGCACGAATGGTTTCACTAGCATAAGCTGCCTCATTAAAAGCAAAGGCGACAATCGCAAAAGCTGCAGCTGGAATAGCATTGATATTGAGACCAGTCCCCCATTGCTGATTGAGAGCTTTCAAAGCCAAAGGAATTCCGTAGTAGGTCAACATGAGTTGCACCAAAATCGGTGTCCCTTTTAAGAAACTAACAAAGAAGGCCTGCAAGGGATATAAAATTTTAACACGATTGATTTTCACAATGGCAAAAAGAAGTGCCAAAACCAAGCCAAAAAGAGCACCACCAATGGTCAACATAATCGTTGTTGGAAGTTGTTGGACAATTCTCGGAATTCCATCAAAGACCGAACGCAGACTAAAAAGTTTGCCATCCGGAATCAATTGCATCAAGTTTTGGTACCAATCTGATGCTAAAATCGTTGTAACATTCATAAAAACATCCTCTCCTGATAATGATTCATTCTACCATACTTCTGCCGTCAATGAAATTATTTGCTACGGTCAGATACAGACTTTGTCCACATACTAGTTTATCATACTTTGAAACAGAGAGGTTATATATTTTATCTATCAAAGAGATAAGTAAAAACTATTTCAATCCCAATTCTTCATAAGCTTTTCGATAACCAATTTGTTTAACAGTTCCATTTTCTAATAAAATTGGCCGTTTTAACAACATACCGTCGCTTGCTAACAACTCAGCCGCTTCTTGGTTTGACAAGCTTCCTACCTTATCTTTCAGCCCCAATTCACGGTATTTGATACCACTGGTGTTGAAAAATTGCTTCAACTCGAAACCTGAGGTTTCTAGCCAGTTTAAAATGACTTCTTGGCTAGGTGTTTCTTCGACAATATGAACGGCTTTATAGTCCACACCTAATTGGTTTAATTCTTGTTTTGCTTTTTTACAAGTTGAACATTTTGGGTATTCGATAAATTCTAACATGTCTTTCACTTTCTATTTTATATCTTTAAAATCTGCGCCTTCATGCTCCAAGAGCCAAGCTTTCTTTTCTACTCCTGCAGCATAACCTGTCAGACGCTTGTCTGCTCCCAACACACGATGACAAGGTACTAGGATAGACCAAGGATTACGTCCCACTGCTCCACCAATTGCTTGGGCAGAATCCACTTGTAGGTCTTTCGCTATTTGTCCATAGGTCACTGTATGACCATAAGGAATTCCCTGTAAATAGTCCCAAACTCGCTTTTCAAAATTTGTTCCGAGTGGAGCCAAGGGCAAGTTAGATAAATCCTGAGACTTGCCTTTAAAGTAATCATCTAAGCAAGTGATAACTGGGTTTAAGATAGGATGACTAACAACTTCCTCTATCGTTTCATCCCCTAATCCCCTCTCAAAATGCTTCTGTTTTTGCATCCAAATTCCATACAAATAATGGTCATCAGCTACAAGAGAAAAAGAGCCAATTGGCGAAGAGTAGAGAATTTTTGCATACTTCTTTTGCATTATTTCTTCAATTTTTGATAGGCCAAGCGTTCCCCATCAACCGGCACCTTTCCAACCCGTTTAAAACCAAGTTTTTCAAAAATATGTTGCATAACCTTGTTTTCAGCATGCGTATCTGAGCGAAAATCTAGATAATCAAATCCTTCAATCAAGCCCTCTAAGAAGGTTTGAGCAATTCCCTGTCCCTGGGCATCTCCTGCCACAGCAATACGGTGAAAGACTAGGTACTCTGACTCTCCAGCTTGCCATTTCCCTTCATAAATGGCTTCATAGGCTGCCTCTGGACTCTTGGTCACAGCAGCATAAGCTAGTAGTTCTACCTCTTCCAAGGCTACGTAGGCTTGACCTGAGATAATATCATCTATGATAACATCTGCATTTGGATAACCATTTTGCCATTGGTCACTACCAGCAGCTGCTAAACTTTTTTTAGCATCCTCCATCACCTGCATGATGGCAACTACTTCATTTGGAAAAGCTAAACGAATTTCCATCTTTTCTCCTCATTTCTGACTAGTTTCTCCCATCATAGCATAATTTAAGTCTTTCTACAAGCAGTTAAAACTTGACTTTCTGTTTTTATTATTTTATAATCTAGTTATAAAAACTAGATAAAAAGGAGTTGAAAATGAAAACTACCTTTTCTTACCCCAAATGGGCAGAAATTCCAAACATCGACCTCTATCTAGACCAGGTTTTGCTCTATGTCAATCAGGTCTGCGCCCCTATCTCTCCTGATAAAGACAAGGGCCTAACAGCATCCATGGTCAACAATTATGTGAAACATGGTTACCTGACAAAGCCTGACAAGAAAAAATACCAACGCCAACAGATTGCCCGTTTGATTGCTATCACAACCCTTAAGTCTGTATTTTCTATTCAAGAAATAGCCCAGACACTTAATACTCTACAAAGTCAAGCAAGTTCAGACCAACTCTACGATGCTTTTGTGGACTACATGAACCAAGGTATTGACCCAGCTAACCCTATTATCCAAACCAGCTGTCAAACCGTTAAACTCTATCATCAAACCCTAGCCTTAATCCATCATACTCAAGAGGAGGTAATCCAATGAACACTAGTCTTAAACTCAGCAAACAACTCAGTTTTGGAGAGGAGATTGCTAATAGCGTGACCCATGCCGTAGGTGCAGTCACCATGCTTATCTTACTCCCCATTTCATCCACCTATAGTTATGAGGTACACGGATTTTTATCATCTATCGGCGTTTCCATTTTCGTTATTAGTCTCTTTCTAATGTTTCTATCATCCACCATTTATCACTCTATGGCCTATGGTTCGACCCACAAATATGTCTTGCGAATCATTGACCATTCGATGATTTATGTGGCTATCGCAGGCTCTTATACGCCCGTCGTATTAACCTTGATGAATAACTGGTTTGGCTATCTAATAATTGCCATCCAGTGGGGAACGACCATCTTTGGTATTCTCTATAAAATCTTTGCTAAAAAGGTCAATGAGAAATTTAGCCTTGCTCTTTACCTGATTATGGGCTGGTTGGTTCTGGCAATCATACCCGCCATTATTAGTCAAACGACACCCATTTTCTGGAGTCTCATGGTAACTGGCGGACTCTGTTATACAGTTGGGGCTGCATTTTACGCCAAGAAAAAACCTTATTTCCATATGATTTGGCATCTCTTTATCCTAGCTGCATCTGCCCTCCAATATATCGCCATTGTTTATTACATGTAAAAAAGTTGAGAAACTCAGTCTCAACTTTTTTCTTTACACATATTGATAAAGTACTGGTGCAAGCGCACATCATCAGTCAATTCTGGATGAAAAGAAGTTACCAACATATTTTTTTCTTGGGCTGCAACGATTTGATTATCAACTGTTGCTAGAATTTCTACATCTTCTCCAACACTGCTGATAATCGGACCACGAATAAAGGTCATTGGAATCTGACCAACTCCCTTACATTCTGCTTCCGTATAGAAACTTCCTAATTGGCGCCCATAAGCATTGCGCTCGACCACCATATCCATAGTTCCTAGATGACTCTCTTCATGAGAAGTAATTTCCTTAGCTAGCAAAATTAAACCCGCACAGGTTCCAAATACTGGCAAGCCAGATAGAATTGCTTCTCGAATGGGAATCAGCATGTCCTGCTCACGTAAGAGCTTGCCCATGGTTGTAGACTCCCCACCAGGCAAAATCAAACCCGACAAGTCACTCTGTTCTTGCTGAAAATCCTCTAGATTTCTGATTTCAACACTCTCGACTCCTAATTGATTTAGCACTTTTGCATGTTCTGCAAAGGCACCTTGCAAGGCTAATATTCCGATTTTCATCTATTTTCCTCGCTCAGCCATGAGAATTTGAATTTCATTTTCATTGATACCAACCATGGCTTCTCCTAAATCTTCAGAGATTTGAGCTAGGATTTGAGGATTTCTGAAGTTAGTCACCGCTTTGACAATAGCACTCGCTCGTTTAACAGGATCTCCTGACTTAAAAATACCTGAACCGACAAAGACACCCTCTGCCCCTAATTGCATCATCAAAGCAGCATCAGCTGGCGTTGCAACGCCTCCAGCTGCAAAGTTTACAACTGGCAATTTCCCATGTTCATGTACGTATTGAACCAATTCTACAGGGACTTGCAAATCCTTAGCAGCAACATAAAGTTCGTCCTCACGTAGGTTTTGAATTCGGCGAATTTCCTGATTCATCATACGCATATGACGAACAGCTTGGACAATATCCCCCGTACCCGGTTCTCCTTTGGTACGAATCATAGAAGCACCTTCAGCGATACGACGCAAGGCTTCACCCAAGTCCTTAGCTCCACAGACAAAAGGAACTTGGAATTCTTTCTTATCCACATGGAAACGGTCGTCAGCTGGAGATAGAACTTCACTCTCATCGATATAATCAATTTCGATAGCCTCTAAAATCTGGGCTTCAACAAAATGCCCAATTCTAACCTTAGCCATAACAGGAATGCTAACCGCTTCTTGGATTTCCTTAATCATCTTTGGATCACTCATACGGGAAACCCCACCAGCTGCACGAATATCAGCTGGAATCTGCTCCAAGGCCATAACAGCAGCCGCACCAGCAGCCTCTGCAATACGGGCCTGTTCAGGATTTTGAACGTCCATGATAACTCCACCCTTGAGCATCTGCGCCAAATTTTTATTTAGTTCATAACGATTTTCAGTCATTTGTTTATCCTCATTATTTATATTGGTAGCTACCATTTCATTTTAAGTTAGATTAGAATGAATCACAAGATAAAAAAATCAAAATTGTATGGGTACAGATTAACTAAAAAACTATCTGACATTCACTTAAGGCCAGATAGTTCATCAAATATTATTTTTCAGCTGTAAGTGCAGCCATTGTGATGTAGTTGTATGGTTTGTTGAAGTGTGGCAAGAAGAATAGGTCTGTCAATGCCAATTTATCAATTGTCACATGCTCTTGGATAGCAAGTGAGAACATGTGGATTCCCATGCTGATTGCAGAATCGTGTGAAACCATTTGTGCACCAAGAATTTCACGGCTATCTTTGTCAAAGACAATCTTGATGGCAACTTCATGGTTGTCATGCTTCATAAATTCTGGTTTTTGAAGATCGTTAAAGCCTGTTTCAGTTGCATTGTAACCTGCTGCTTTAGCTTTCTCAAGTGTCAAACCAGTTGAAACCATGTGAAGACCGTAGATAGAGATACCGTTTGAACCTTGAACACCGATTCCTTCCAATTCATGTCCACAAGCATTGTAAGCACCAACGATACCAGTACGAACAGCATTTGAAGCAAGGGCGATGTAGCTTGTGTCTTTACGAGCATTGTCATAAACAGTTGCACAGTCACCTACTGCATAAACACCAGGAATTGATGTTTCTTGTTTCTTATCTACAAGGAAAGCACCGTTGCGGAAGAGTTCAATCTTACCATCAGCAAGAGCTGTGTTTGGACGGAAACCAACAGCAAGAACAACCATATCCACGTCGAAACTTTCTTTATCAGTAATCAAGCGTTCAACTTTACCGTCACCTTCTATTGCTTTAACAGTTTGACCAAGAGCCAAGCGGATGTTGTGATCTTCCAAGTTCTTCGCCATCATTTGTGTGAAGTCTTTATCATAGTAACCGTTCAAGACAGTATCAACGATATCAACAAGGATAACTTCTTTTCCAAGACGTTCAAAGGCTTCAGCAAGTTCAACACCGATGTAACCACCACCAACAACGGCAATACGGTCAAGGTGTTGGCTCTTGTCAGCCAATTTGTGAATCACTTCTTCAGCGTTTTGGTACAATTTAACAAATTGTACATTTTCAAGAGTTGCTTTAAATTCGCGGTTTCCTTTGACAATTTCAACACCTTCGATTGGTGGCAAGATTGGTGTAGAACCTGTAGCAAAAATCAATTTTTCGTATGATTCTTTATGCTCTTTTCCTTCAACTTCTGCTGTAACAACTTTGTTATCATAGTCGATTGAAAGAACTGGTGAGTTCATGTAAACTTTAGCACCTTTAGCTTCCAATTTTTCTTTATCAGAATAGAACAAGCCTTCAGCACCGTCGATTTGTTCCCCAATCCAAAGGGCCATTCCGCAACCTAGGAAAGAGATGTTAGAGTTTTGGTCAAATACAACGATTTCGTTTTCATTTCCAAAATTATCCAACATAGTATTAATACATGCTGTACCAGCGTGGTTAGCACCAACTACAACGATTTTACTCATAGAAAAATTCCTACCTTCAATTTTAAATTTACTCTTCTAGTATAACATTTACTGTTAGCGTTTACAAGAGTTTAGTTAATTTTCCCGATTTTTTTGTAAAAAAATGTAAATAATCTGTATTTTATCAGTCTTTCTTACAATTACTCTTTTTTTCTGAGCATATTTCTTGACAAGTTTACAAATTTTATTTGTGAAAACGCTGACTTTATGGTATGCTAGTATCATGGAAAGAAAATGTAAGGGGTTAAATTTAATATAAATTTACTATATTTCAGCCTTCTTTTCATAAGAGAAAGGAGTTGGTAGCTTGCCTCTTAGTTCACATTCCGAACGGCTAATGGGGACTACTATTACTATTTCATTAGTAGAAGAGCAAGCCGATATCTTGCTCCAAAAATCCTTTGATTTACTCAAAGAGCTTGAGTATCGCTTCAATGCCAATAGCCAAGAATCTGAGTTGATGGAAATCAATTATCAAGCTGGAATAGCTCCAGTCAAGGTTCATCCTGATTTATTTGAATTGATTTCACTTGGATTAGAACATAGCCTAGCGCCCTCTAGTCATCTCAACATCAGCATTGGTCCCTTGATTCAAACCTGGCGCATCGGTTTTTCAGATGCCAAAGTGGCCCAACCTCAAGAAATTGAATCGATTCTACCTTTAATCAATCCTCACTCTATCGAGTTAGATTCTTCCACTTCCACTGTATTCTTGAAACAGAAAGGAATGAAGATCGATCTTGGTTGTTTAGCCAAGGGGTATAGTGCGGATAAGGTTGCTCAATTTCTGAGAGAAGAGGGAGTGACATCTGCCTTAATCAATCTGGGAGGGAATATCCTGACCATTGGTAAAAATCAGGAAAGAGGCAATCAGCCTTGGCAAATCGGGATTCAAGACCCAGCCAATCCTAGGGGAAATCACTTAATGACCATCCCTGTTGTCAATAAATCTGTCGTGACTTCAGGCATTTATGAACGTCACCTGACAGTCGATGGAAAAGACTACCATCATATTTTTGACAGTCAAACAGGATATCCTGTTGAAACGGAACTAGCTAGTCTGACAATCATCTCTGATAAATCAGTCGATGGCGAAATCTGGACAACTCGACTCTTTGGAGAAAGACCTGCTTCTATACTCTGGCAAGTCGAAAGTTTGGAGGGCATAGAAGCCATCCTTATCGATAAAGAAGGTCATCTAAGCTATTCTTCAGGAATTCCTACTCTATAGAAATAGATATTTCAATGGAGTTCTTAAATTGTATTATGTAAAAAGAGAAAGGAAATCTCATGTTAAAACTTATTGCTATTGTTGGAACAAATTCAAAACGTTCTACAAACCGTCAATTGCTTCAATACATGCAAAAACACTTTGCTGAAAAAGCTGAAATTGAACTTGTTGAAATCAAGGACATCCCTGTCTTCAACAAACCAGCTGACAAGCAAGTACCTGTTGAAATTCTAGAAATTGCTGCTAAAATTGAAGAGGCAGATGGCGTTATTATCGGTACTCCTGAGTATGACCACTCTATCCCAGCTGTTTTGATGAGCGCTCTTGCTTGGTTGTCTTATGGTATCTATCCACTTTTGAACAAACCAATCATGATTACAGGTGCTTCATATGGTACGCTTGGTTCATCACGTGCCCAATTACAACTTCGCCAAATCTTGAATGCTCCAGAAATTAAAGCGAGTGTCCTTCCAGATGAATTCTTGCTTTCACATTCTCTTCAAGCCTTCAACCCAAGTGGAGACCTAGTAGATCTTGATGTTATCAAAAAACTGGATGCTACTTTTGACGACTACCGTATCTTTGTAAAAATCACAGAAAAATTGCGCAATGCACAAGAATTACTTCGCAAAGATGCTGAAGATTTTGACTGGGAAAATTTGTAAGATAGGAGACCAAAAAGAATGAAATTTGTTGGACTTGTAGGATCAAACTACGATCAATCATATAACCGTAAACTCTTGGAATTCATCCGTCGTCACTTCAAACTCAAATTTGAATTAGAAGTTCTCGAAATTGACGAAGTTCCAATGTTTAACCAAGACGAAAAATGGGACGAAAGTTTCCAATTACGTTATTTATATAACAAAATTACTCGTGCTGATGGTGTTATCATTGCTACTCCTGAGCACAACCACACAATCTCAGCTTCCCTAAAATCTGTTCTTGAATGGCTTTCATACGAAGTTCATCCATTTGAAAACAAACCAGTCATGATTGTGGGAGCATCTTACTACGACCAAGGTACTTCTCGTGCCCAAGTTCACCTTCGTAAGATTCTTGACGCTCCAGGTGTCAATGCTTACACTCTTCCAGGAAATGAATTTCTTCTCGGTAAAGCTAAAGAAGCCTTTGATGTTAATGGGAATATCACAAATGAAGGAACTGTTAATTTCCTTGAAACATGTTTAGACAACTTTGTAAAATATGTGGGAGTCGTTTCAAAATTGAAAAAACCAAAACCAATTGAACCAGAAGATTTATATTGTACAAATTCAATTGCAACTACCATCCAAGGTGTTGACCCAGATGATCCTGAATGGGTAGAAAAAGCAGCTGAACTTGTTGGAGCTGTTTCTGGAGATACTTACGTTAAATTAGACCACGGTATCTTGACAGTTAACCAAATTGACATGTTCTTGAAAGCAATGCCATTTGAATTGACATTTGCAGATGATAACAATCAATTCTTGTACTTTAATAACGCACACCAAGACCCAGATACAATGTTTGGTAAACGTGTACGTGCTCAATCAGGAAATAGATTAGGAACAGTACACGGTACATTGCCAGATTCTAGAATGAAAAACGTTGAATGGGTTGTCGGCGTATTGCGTAACGGGGATCAAGAATATGTCCGTACAATTGTGCCAGGAACACCTGAAGGTGTTATTAATACCCATAATTACCAAGCAATGTACTACCCAGATGGTTCATATGCTGGAATTAATGAAATTATCTTTAATTTTCAACCATGGCTTGACTGGTACCTCAATACAACTGGTCAACGTTTAGTCGGTGGAAATGCTGCAGCTCCTGCTGGCGGACATGGTCACGGCGATGCAGATGCTACATCTGGAGCTTCTGATGCAGGTGATGCCGGTGGTCACGGTGGTGGCGCAGACGCTACATCTGGCGCAAGTAACTAATAACTTTAGGAACCATCTTGGTTCCTTTTTTAACGAAAAAAGACTAGCAAACACAAATTGCTAGTCTTTTGGTTATTATTTCATCTATCTTTGTTAAAAGAAAGAATACTTATACTCAATGAAAATTAAAGAGCAAACTAGGAAGCTAGCCGCAGGCTGTACTTAAGTACGGCAAGGTGAAGCTGACGTGGTTTGAATTTGATTTTCGAAGAGTATTATTATGAATTTGGATCATCGAGACTGCGACCATGTAATCCTTTTTCACGTTGAACTTGGCGTAGTTTTTCTGGTGTAACATCGTTTCCTTCTTCATCCACAATTTTGATTCCCTCAATGTGGTGACGAACAGAGCGACGATAACCTTCGATGTACTCCTCACGTAGTTTAGCTTGTTCCACTTTTTCTTCTGGTGTCAAGCCTTCTGCTTTTTTCTTTTTAGCAAGCTCGTTGATACGATCAATTTTTTTCTGATCCATTTCTTCTCCTTTGTGATAAGATAAAGTCCGTTTATCAAATTTTATTTAGTGTTAATTTGGTTAAAACGAGCAAGTTTAGCTGCTTTTTGAGTTAAATTAGACAAGATAGCCAAACGATTTTGACGGACAGCCTGATCTTCTGCCATTACCATGGTATTCTCAAAGAAAGCATCAATAACTGGGCTAAGTGCAAAGAGTTGTTTCAATTGTTGACTTGCAGATCCTGATAAAGCAAGTGTTTCTACTGCTTCTGCCAAGGCTTTTTCTTGGTCATTTTCAAATAGTGTTGAATCAACTGTAGCAACTCCTTCTGTCTTCTCAGCCAAGTTAAAGGCACGAGAAAGTGATTCAACAGATGGTTTGAAGTCATCTTCTTTGCTTGCTTCCACGAGAGCGCTTGCTGCTTCCAACATATCCGCCACAACAAAGTTTGATCCTGCAAGAACGGCTTCCTTGATATCTTTTGGTGTAGAACCCATCATCTTATCAACACGAGCCTTGATAAAGTCCATAACCTCTGTCTTATTTTCATAAGTCAAGCTGTCAAATTTCAAAGCATAAAGGCTATCAATTAACTCATCCATAGCAATGTGCCAACCAAAGGCATCCAAGATACGAACCACACCTTGAGTTGCACGACGAAGGGCATAAGGGTCATTAGAACCTGATGGAATCAAGCCTACTGAGAAGAAACTCAAAATCGTATCCAATTTGTCTGCAATGGCAAGCACTGCACCGACCTTGCTCTCTGGAAGCTCTCCCTCAGCTGATGTAGGCATGTAGTGTTCACGAATAGCAGCCGCCACTGCTGGAGTTTCCCCAGCAAGAAGGGCATATTTCTCACCCATAATTCCTTGGAGCTCGTCAAATTCACCAACCATACCTGTCAACAAGTCAAATTTGTAAATGGCAGCTGCGCGAGCTAGGTCAACTGTTTCATCCACTGACAAACCTGCTTTTTCAGCCAAAAGTACCGCAATCTGACCCGTACGAATCATGTGCTCACGAAGGGAACCAATCTTCTCATGGAAGGTGACATTGTTTAATTTTTCAACAAGGTCTGAAATCACCAATTTTTGGTCTTCACGCCAGAAGAATTCACCGTCTTCTAAACGAGCTACCAAGACTTTTTCATTTCCTTTGATAACATTTTCCAAATGCTCTGCATTTCCGTTACGAACAGAAATGAAGTTTGGCAAGAGTTTTCCATCTTGATCACGAACAACAAAGTAACGTTGGTGTTCCTTCATCGAAGTCACCAAGACTTCTTCTGGAACTTCAAGGTATTTGGCATCAAAGCTTCCCATAAAGGCAGTTGGGTATTCAACCAAGTTCAAGACTTCATTCAGCAAGTCAGCATCAATTTCGATACGTACACTGTGTTCAGCTTCGATTGCTTTGATTTGGTCAACAATCATTTGCTCACGTTCACGTGGATCTGCGATTACAAACTGCTTACGAAGATCTTCTTCATAGCTCAAAGCTGACTGAATCTTTGTTTCTTGTCCCAAGAAACGATGGCCACGGCTCACACGATCACCCTTGATATCAAGGAAATCCAAATCAAACTCTTGCTCATCTAAAAGAACGGTTAAAGTGTGAACAGGACGAATGTACTCAAAGCTATTGCCAGCCCAGTGCATGCTAACAGGGAAAGTCAATGACTTCAAGACATCTACAACACCAGGAACAATGGCTTCAACTGCTTGACCAATTTCTTCCTTGGTAACATAGACATATTCTTCACCCTTGATTTCACGGAATTCGATATCTTCAACAGTCAATCCTTTTCCACGAACAAATCCTTGAGCTGCTTTTGTGAAGTTTCCATCACTATCCAAGGCAATTTTCTTTGCTGGCCCCTTAAAATCTTCTGTCAAATCAGACTGTTTGTCTGCAAGACCAGTAACTCGAACAGCCAAACGACGTGGTGTTGAGAAGGTTTGAATAGCTTCAAAAGACAGGCGGTTTTCCTTGAGGAAGGCTGCCATTTTTTCACCTAGTTGTTTTTCACTTGGTGTGACAACATAGGCTGGTAATTCTTCAAGACCGAGTTCTACTAATAAGTTTTTTGTCATGTTTTTTCTCCGAAAAGTATCTTTTTATTTTCCAGTTTGCCTTATGTGATTGGCACGCAAGCAACCAACTTCGTTGTTTCATTGCTAAAATTGGAGCCAAAAGTCTCCAATTTTGCCTAGTATCCTTAGCTTCACTAAGGATACCTTCATCACTGCGGCAACTGGCTCAGGGCTCACTCTGTTCGCCCATTTTCGTAATTTGTCACTCTCTTTATTCTGCGTCTTCTGCTAAGAGTTTAGCTCGTGTTTCTTCATCCAAAAGTGGGTAACCTAGGCGTTTGCGCTCTGCGACAAAGGTTTTGGCTACGACACGGGCCAAGTTACGGATACGGGCGATATATCCTGCACGCTCTGTTACAGATACCGCACCACGCGCATCAAGCAGGTTAAAGGTGTGTGAACATTTTAGAACATAGTCATAGGCAGGGTGAACCAAACCTTCTTCTAAGGCACGACCAGCTTCTTTTTCAAACTTATCAAAGTTTTCCAGCAACATTTCTTGATCTGAAATTTCAAATGAATATTTTGAGTGCTCATACTCAGGCTGGATGAAGATTTCTCCGTATTTTACACCATCAGCCCACTCGATATCATAGACAGAGTCAACCTCTTGGATATAAGAAGCCAAGCGCTCCAAACCATAGGTAACTTCCGCAGTCACAGGGCCAGTTGCCAATCCACCGACTTGTTGGAAATAAGTGAACTGAGTGATTTCCATCCCATCAAGCCAAACTTCCCAACCAAGACCAGCTGAACCAGTTGATGGGTTTTCCCAGTTGTCCTCAACAAAACGAATATCGTGTTCCAAAGGATTGATTCCCAATTTTTCTAAAGACTCAAGGTAAAGTTCTTGGATATTTGATGGAGAAGGCTTCATGACCACCTGGAATTGATGGTGTTGGTAAAGACGGTTAGGGTTTTCCCCGTAACGACCGTCAGCAGGACGACGTGATGGCTCTACATAAGCCGCATTCCATGGTTCAGGTCCAATAGCGCGAAGGAAAGTGTAAGGACTCATTGTCCCCGCACCTTTTTCATTATCATAAGCCTGCATAAGCATACAACCTTGGTCATTCCAAAATTGTTGCAAAGTAAGGATGATTTCCTGGAAAGTCAATTTTTTAGACATTGTTTACTCCTTTAGTTTTTATATTTCTTTTTCAATTAATTTCTGCTGAACAAACCAATTTAACAAGGGAAGAGTTTTATCTGTATTTGCCCATAAATGATAAGAATCGAAGACCGCTTGTACACTACCTAGATTTTCTACCAACTTATCTATTGTCAAAAAACTACGCCAGTATTCGTAAAAAATACTTGCATAGTTCTTATCATAAGTCGAAGAACCAAAATCATTCAATGAATGCCAACCATACTTCTTCTGAAAAAGTTCTACAAGAGATTGATTACAAATTTTTTCCGCTTGAAATTCCTCTTCTGTCAAGAAATACTTGCGACTAATATATTCAACCATCCCCTCTTCGAACCATATATAAGAGTCGTAACCATCAAAATCATCTAAAAAATGCTCCGACCAATGAGCTAACTCATGTCCTACAATCTGTAAGAGGAAATTTTCAGATAAAGAATGATAGTGACTTTCTATTGCTTGAGTTTGCTGAGAACACTCGTAGTCCATCAACTGATACAAATACAACTCTTTCCAAACAGCTAAATCAGGCGTCATAACCATTCGTCTATTATTTGTATAGGCTGGAACAGCACTTTCCCTAATAATCTGTGTAGCAGCATTAAAACTTGACCAAATAACGGCTTGCGGTAAATCACAGACTGCAAGTTCATTCTTTAAAAAAGATTGATAATCTTTCAACTTTTCAGTATTTCTTACTACAAAATCACGAAATGTAGCTAGTTGACTATCGTCTTTTACAAGATAAAGGTTTTCCACGTCTCTCCTTTCTTTCACATAATAGACTGAATAGCGAAAGAACCGCGTCCGACAATCCTAGGTTGATTTAACCTAGGGGCGTCAAAAACGCGGTTCCACCCTAATTTATTACTTCATTGTTTTTGAAAATACTACAGAAAGCGCCAGCTCTTTATTTTGTCCTACTTGGCTCCCACTATCCCAAGCTCGCTTGAAGAACGCCATAAGACTTTCTTTCCTGCTGACTATTATATCAAAAATTAGAACAATGTACAATTTTTTTATGATTTTCTAGAAATCCATATCATCAACTCGTGGAGCACCAGACTGAACAGCAATTGTTTTTAAGGTTTCACGTTCCTCACGATTCAGCTCAATTCCGAAACAATCAAGATTAGCCTGAATACGAGATGCTGTAACAGATTTCGGAAGGGGTAAAAATCCTTCTGCTAAGCTCCATGCCAAGGCTATCTGAGCAACAGACTTTCCGTGATTTTCAGCTATTTCTTGCACTTGCTTGTTATCAAACAGTTCTCCCTGACCAAAAGGACCCCAAGCTTCCAATAAAATTCCTTTTTCTCGACAGTAAGCTACGACTTCTTCTTGATATACACCTGGCGCCAAGCGGATTTGATTAACTGCAGGAACAATTTTTGCTGTTTCAAGCAATGCATCCAAATGCTTGGGAAGGAAATTACTAACTCCGATAGCACGGATTTTACCTTCATTATAGAGATCTTCCATAGCTCTCCAAACTTCCGCATTTCGAGTTTTCCATTGGTCATTCTCTCTAAGTGGTTTTGGATTTGGCCAATGAATCAAATACAAATCCAAATATTCCAATCCCAGCTTCTCTAAAGACTCTTCAAAAGCCTGACGAGCTTGCTCATAGTTGTGATTTGTATTCCAGAGTTTGCTGGTTACAAAAATTTCCTCCCTAGGAATCCCACTATCTTGAATAGCACGACCAACGCTTTCTTCGTTTTTATAGATGGCAGCCGTATCGATATGGTGATAGCCTGCCTTTAAAGCCTCCAAAACTGCTTGGTAGGCAATTTCTCCATTCTCAGCTTTCCAGGTTCCAAATCCTAGAACTGGAATTGTAACGCCATTGTTTAAAGTATAAGATTTCATTTTTTTCCTTTCTAAATTAGAAGAAAATCCAAAGAGCCAAATTTTCAAGGAAAACTTATCTCTTTAGATTTTGTGTATTATTGATTGCGGTCGTAGTAGAGCTGGTGGGCTTTAAGACGAGTATCTAACAAATCTGGAATTGTCACAAAGTCATAACCTTGACCTTTCAAATAGTCAATAACCTTCGGTAGAGCATTGACCGTCTCAGCATGGATATCATGCATGAGAATAATAGAACCATTCTTGACTTCGCGTTGAATTTCTGTCAAAATCGCTGCTTCATTTTTGTTCTTCCAGTCCAGACTATCCACATCCCACATAATAAAGCTCAAATCAAGGCCATTGCGAATGTCATCTGTAATGGCTCCATAAGGTGGACGCATGAGTTTAGAACTAGAGCCCAGCACCTTAGTTAGCGCATCCTCAGTATCAGTTATTTGTTTTTTGGCTTCGTCAAGCGAAAGTTTTGAAAGCACTGGATGGCTCCAACTATGGTTCCCAATGACATGACCATCTGCTTTCATGCGTTTCAAAATCTCTTCATTTCCAGAAACATTCTTACCTAGTACAAAGAAAGTTGCCTTAATACCATACTTAGAAAGAGTATCTAATGCTTGATTTGTCGTTGCAGGATTCGGTCCATCATCAAAAGTCAAGGCTACTACTTTACGATTTTTCTTTTCATAATAGGCCTTGTAAAGTTCGGCATCCTTATCTAATAGATAAGAGGACTGAATGACCTCAAAGAAACTAGATACTGGTAAGGCAATCTCATCTAGATTTTCCACTGCCTGACTTGGATAAAGGATAATTTGGCTATCCTTATAATCAAAGTTCCATGCAGACAGGTCTTGGTCAGAGAAGCCTTTAACAAGCAGATCAATCTTTTCTTGCTCCAATTTCTTATCCTGTAAGAAAGAGGTCATTTCTTTAATCAGCTGTTCTTTGGCTTTACTAGCATCTGAAAATAATTGATCAAGTGTAAAAGATTTACCATCTTCTGTCAAATGAACTTTTGCCAGACTAGTTTTTTCAGTCTCTTCAACTTTTGACGAAGTTAAATCATAGACTTGTTTCATCACACTTCGGTTGACAATCCCTTTTAAAGTCGAATCCTGTTTCTCCGTATAATAAAAAACCAGATTTTCCTTATCCTCTAGATTGTCTTTAATACCCTGTGTCATAATTCCCTTTATAGGCGAAATCACTTGCTCCCCTTGGAGAGGATAATAGGCAATTACTTCTGCTTGTCCCTTACGAAAATGATCCTTCTGATTTCCCTCACTCAATTGATCATCTTTCTCTTTTTTGAGCGATTCAATCTTTTGTTCAAAACTTTGTTTTGTGTATATTTTGTATCCAATTATTGAACCAAGGACACAAATACTTACTGAGAAGATAGCTACTAGGGCTATTAGACTCATTCTTATCTTATCGTGATTCTCACGCTTTGCTCTACTTTTATCCATAAGACCATCATATCAAATTCAAGCTATAATTTCAATGATTTTGGAGGAAATAGTATATTAAAAAAGAGGGGCAACCCCCTCTTAAAATCTTATTTGACTGCTTCTTTCAAAGCGTCTACCTTGTCCAAACGTTCCCATGGAAGATCAATATCTGTACGTCCCATGTGTCCATAAGCTGCTGTTTGACGGTAAATTGGACGCTTGAGGTCCAGCATTTGGATAATTCCTGCAGGGCGAAGGTCAAAGATTTGACGCGCTGCTTTTTCAAGCTTGCTTTCAGCTACTGTTCCTGTACCAAAGGTATCGATACGAACAGAAACGGGTTGCGCAACACCGATTGCGTATGCCAATTGCACTTCTGCCTTTTTAGCAAGACCCGCTGCAACGATATTCTTGGCAATATAGCGCGCAGCATAAGAGGCTGAACGGTCCACCTTAGTCGCATCTTTACCAGAGAAGGCACCACCACCATGACGAGAGTAGCCCCCATAAGTATCTACGATAATCTTACGACCAGTCAAACCTGAGTCCCCTTGAGGTCCACCGATTACAAAACGACCAGTAGGATTGATGAAGAATTTTGTTTGCTCATCCAAATAAGAAGCTGGAATAACCTCTTTGATAACCTTGTTAATGATATCATTGTGAATTTGTTCGTTGCTGACTTCTGGATCGTGCTGAGTTGAAATCACGACTGTGTCCACACGTACTGGACGGTCATTTTCATCATACTCAACTGTAACTTGTGACTTGGCATCTGGGCGAAGATAGCTAATTTCACTAGACTTACGAAGTTCTGCCAGACGACGAACCAATTTATGGCTGAGTGAAATTGGCAATGGCATGAGCTCTTCTGTTTCATCTACCGCAAATCCAAACATGAGTCCTTGGTCTCCAGCACCAATCAAGTCCAGCGGATCTTGGTCTGCATTCCCACGAACCTCCAAGGCTTCGTTGACACCTTGGGCAATGTCAGGAGATTGTTCCACCAAAGATGGGTGTACTCCCACCGTCTCCGCAGAAAAACCATATTCTGTATTGGTGTAGCCAATCTCTGCAATGGTATCACGAACTACACGGTTAATATCCACATAGGCATTTGTAGAAATTTCACCAAAAACGTGGACGGAACCAGTGTATACAGCTGTCTCAGCAGCAACGTGCGCCTCTGGATCCTTGGCTAAAATAGCATCCAAAATCGCATCTGAAATTTGGTCTGCAATCTTATCCGGATGCCCCTCAGATACAGATTCAGACGTGAATAATTTACGTTCTGACATAAAAATGTCCCCCCTTAAAAATAGTGTTATAGAGTTACAAAGTACTGATAGGTATTTTTATTCTATAAGAGTTACGACGCAAAAGAAATAAAAACGATACTTTTTTATTTCTGAAGCTAGTAAGGCGCATAGGATGACCGCACTATAGCGGCAACCGTATGGAGCCGTCATTCTTTGCGAGTTGCAAAGTACTGATAGGAAAACTCTTAGTAATAAATGCCTACCATCTTATCGGGACTATATAACTTTATCATTATACCATTTTTAAGTACAATTTGCAGTCTTTAATGTAGAGTTTTGGTTAAGATAGTTCGTTATCATAAATAAAAAAAAGTTGGAGCTCAGCACTCCAACAATTGCTATTAAAATGTTTGGCGTTTTGCTTTACGCTCTGCACGACCGCGAGCGCGATTTTCAGCGCGCTTGTTTTTCCGACGTTTTTCATCAACCGCCCATTGAATCTTCTTCTTATAACCTGGTTTGACTTTTTTCTTTTTCTTTTTAACCAAACCAATCATTTCGATATCAAGCTTATCTTGTTTTTTCTCACGGTTGGCACGACGATCACGGTCATAAGTATCTTGAAATTCCCCGTCTTTGACCATCTTAGGAGTAAACTTGATTCCTAATTTCTCCAACTCACGGATATCAGAGTCATCACTTGGCTGATATAGGGTAATAGCTGTACCTGGTAGGCCGTTGCGTCCAGTACGACCAACACGGTGCACGAAGAAGGATAAGTCTTGCGGAATGGCATCATTAATAACATGGCTGACACCTTCAATATCAATTCCACGCGCTGCCAAATCCGTTGCGACAATATACTCAAAATCCAGATTTTTCACCTGATTCATGATACGCTTGCGCTCACGAGGGGCAATATCTCCGTGAATCTTTGCCACCTTCAAACCTTGCGCAGTCAAGTAAGCATGCAATTCATCAGCCCGTGTTTTAGTGTTAACAAAAATCATTGCCAAATAAGGTTGCATCAACTGAGTCAGCTGGTAAATTTGAGCATTCTTGTCACGTCCCTTAGTAGAAATCAACCAATTATCAATAGTGTCAGAAATGACCGTTTTGGTCTTGATTTTCTCCATAACAGGATTTGATAAGTATTTTTTCAAGAATGGTTGCAACTTTTGTGGAATGGTCGCTGAGAAGACCATGAATTGCAAGTCTTTTGGAAGGCTGCCAGCAATCTTATCAACAGTTTCCAAGAATCCCATATCCAAGGTCATATCAGCCTCATCGACCACAAAGGTCTTAGCCTTGTGAATAGCTAAATCAGCAGATTTAACCAAGTCATAGATACGGCCTGGCGTACCGATAACAATATGAGGTTGGTTGCTTGCTAATTTCTCAATCTGGCGAGCCTTATCTGTCCCCCCCACATAATTAACCACACGAATTTCCACTTCTGAGTGGGCTGCAATCTGACGAGCTGCTTGGTAAATCTGAGTAGCCAACTCACGGCTCGGTGCCGTAATCACTGCTTGAACACTATCGCTGGTTTCATCTAATTGCTGGAAAATCGGCAATAGGAAAGTGTGAGTCTTACCCGAACCTGTTTTTGATTCTCCTACTAGGTCACGACCTGCCAAAACAATAGGAATCAACTTATCTTGCACCTCTGTTGGAGCTGTAAATTTCAGCTCCTCCAAGGCTTCTCTAATATAGTTTTTAAATTGAAATTTCGTAAATGACATAATATCCTCGATTCTATCTATCCTATCAATTATACCACATTTTACTCCATTTCAGTAATCTCACTTATTTAGGCTATTTCCAGTAGCTTCTCTAGTTAGAAAAAGGCTGGAATTTGTGAATCCCAACCTCTTTTCAGTCCTTATTTCCAGTTTAAAATAGCATTCAAGCCATAGTGATCACTCACTTGTGGACTCTTGTTACCATCAAATACGACATGTAAATATTCCACCTCTAACTCTTTGGTAGTAAAAACATAGTCGATTCGAAGGGGTTCTGTGTTCCCCTTCCAGCCATCAATTTCTGGTGGAACAGTATAGCTACCACTTTTCTCTTGAGCAACTTCAAATGCGTCTTGTAAGCCTAATGGACTAGCTAAAATAGCTTGGTAACCTTCCTGTCCAGCCGGATTGTTGAAATCTCCAGCTAGCAAAAGCGGCTTGTTCAATTCTTTCAAGACAGCCTCAAATCGTGTCCATTCTTCTTGGAAACCTTTATCCCACCAAGAAAGGTGGACACTTGCAACTGCAAGCTCCTTACCATCAACTACAGTTTCAGCCAAGGCAACACGACGAGTATGATAGTCTGTTGGATCATCCACATCTGAAACTAAAATTTCTCTGGCTTCAATAGGTGTTTTAGACAAGATAGCCACACCTTCGTGGTAGCGATCATAACCGATATGGTTATAGGCCCAAGTCCAGTAGTAATTTTTCCCTTGCTCAGACAACTTTTCAACCAAAAGTTTAACATAGTGATCTTGGTGAATAGGCTCAGCTGCTGGCAAAGCTTGATAAAGGTCATTAACCTCCACCTCTGGCGAAGTGATCTCCTGATTGATTTCTTGGAAACAAATCAAATCATAGTCCTTTTCAAGAATATCCTGAAGCAAAATCTGGAATTTTTCCTCTGCTTCTTTCTCCATCCAACTGTGAGTATTGAGTGTTAAAAATTTCATTCTTTTCTCCCAAAATAAGAGGTTGGAATACAGCTTCCAACCTCAAGTATATTACAATTCTACTTTAGCAACTGCTGTTTTAGCTGCAAGAGAACCTGTTTTTTCTAATTTAACTGATTTAATTGCATCACCATTTGTGAAGACAACTACTGTTGAAGTTTCACGTCCTGCTGCACGGATAGCATCCAAGTCAGCTGTAACAAGGAGATCACCTGCTGCAACTTTTTGTCCTTCAGCAACATGAACTGTAAATGGTTTACCTTCAAGACTTACTGTGTCCAAACCAATGTGAACCAATACTTCAAGACCTGGTTCAGTCACAAGACCAAGAGCATGTTTTGTTGGGAAGATGCTTGATACAGTACCTGAAACTGGAGATACAATGTTTCCATTTGCAGGTTCAACAGCAAATCCGTCACCCATCATTTTTTGAGCAAATACTGGATCTTTTACTTGTTCCAAAGCAACAACTTGACCATCAGCTACTGAGTATACTTCCTCAGTAAGACCTTTATAGTGAACTGTGTTTTGTTGTGCTTCTGTCATTTGACTTGGAAGAGTTTCAGGAATAACTTCACCTGAATCAAGGATATCTTGGATATCAGATTTCAATACGTCTGCTTTTGGACCGTAGATAGCTTGAACTCCTTGTCCTTTCATGACAAGACCCATAGCTCCTTCTGCTTTCCATTGTTCTGCATCACCGACTTTGTCAGCGTCTTTTACAGTTACACGAAGACGAGTCATACATGCGTCTACATCAACGATGTTTGCACGTCCACCAAGAAGGTTGATAATGTTTACAGCTTGAGAACCAGCTGCAACTTTCACTTCGCTGCTAGCTTCTTCTGAACCTTCAGCAGTTTCGTAGTTTCCGTTACGTCCTGGAGTTGCGTAGTTGAATTTTTGAATCATGAAGTTTGCGATAAAGTACATGATTACAGCAAAGAGAACAGTTACCCAAATGAAGTTAATGATATCCATACCGATACCAGCACTGATTGCAATAGGTGTACGAGTCAAGAACTCGATTGAACCGAATGAGTGCATACGTAGGTTTACGACGTCAGCCATAGCAAAGGCAGCACCTTGAACAAGTGAGTAAACAAGATACATAGGTGTTGCTACAAACATGAACATGTATTCGATTGGTTCAGTAACCCCTGTCAAGAATGTTGCAAGAGCTGTCGCAATCATCATACCTTTGTATTTGTGTTTCTTATCAGCATCAACATTACGGTAGATAGCTACAATCACACCCATCAAGATACCGAATGAACCGATCATTTGTCCAACTTTGAAACGAGCTGGGTGAACAGTATCTAACAATTGTTGGTAATGACTTGCATCTGTACCTTTAAGGTTAACAAGGTCTGTTACCCATGCAAGCCATAGTGGGTCTTGACCAAATACTTGAGTACCTTTAGCTGCACCTGTCAAAATCTCATAAGTACCACCAAGAGCTGTATAGTTCATTGGGATTGTCAACATGTGGTGAAGACCAAATGGCAAGAGCAAACGTTCCAAAGTACCATACAAGAATGGTGCAAGGATTGGAGCAGTTTCTTGTGAGTTAGCAATCCAGATACCAAAGCTATTGATACCTGTTTGAACTACTGGCCAGAATGCAGCAAGTAGAATTGCAGCGATTGCTGAACGAAGAATAACTACAAATGGTACGAAACGTTTCCCGTTGAAGAATGAAAGTGCATCAGGAAGTTTACGGAAATTGTAGTATTTGTTGTAAGCAGTTGCCCCTACAAAACCTGAGATAATCCCTACGAATACACCCATGTTCAAGGCTGGAGCTTCAAGAACACTGATAAAGTAATCAGCAACTTTGATTGAACCACCGAATAGAGTAGTTACCATAGCATCTGGATTTTTCAACATATCACCTGATACACCAAAGATTGTACCAGTAATACGGTTAATCAAGATGAAGGCAAGACCAGCGGCGAAAGCACCACCAGCACGTTCTTTAGCCCAGCTACCTCCAATGGCTAGGGCAAACAAAATGTGAAGGTTACCGATAACCCCCCAACCGATTTGCTCAAGAATTCCACCTGTGATTACAAGTGGTGCAAAGGTTGGGTTAATCATCACGATAGACTTACCGATTGAAATCATCAAACCAGCAGCCGGCATAACGGCGATAACCACCATCAAAGCCTTACCGAATTTTTGCCAAAATTCGAAAGACAAGACATTTTTGAATGTATCTTTCATCATTCAAATCTCCTTTATTTTTATTTAGGCAAACGTTTTACGAAAACGTTTGCACTTTCTATAATTCAATTATACCACTTTAATTTTTTTTGTAAAGGCTTTTATAAAAAAAAGTAGACTTTTTTCTAA